>SKHS01000155.1 GCA_007116835.1 Halomonas sp. | reverse complement strand
TCACCAAAATCATCCTCACCGGCAATTTGCACGCGCAGATTGCTACCATCGTCCACTTGGCCCAATGCTTGCGCAAACTGCGCCGGTGGCACTGACTCGTAGGGATCATGGATTTTATCCATCCAAAACCCAGGGCGGAACAGGGTAAAAGCAACAAGCAACAGCAGCAGTGATTCGTACCAGCGGCTGCGCACTACCATGAAGCCCTGTGTGCCAGCAGCAAAGATCAGCATGGCAATGGTCGCGATAATAAAGACGACGATGCCCTGCATAAACGAGACATCTATGAGCAGCAAATCTGTATTGAAGATAAACAGGAAAGGAAGTGCCGCGGTTCTTAGGCTGTAGTAAAACGCCTGGAAACCGGTGCGCAGCGGATCACCGCCAGACACGGCCGCCGCTGCAAACGACGCCAACCCCACCGGCGGTGTTACATCCGCCATAATGCCAAAATAGAACACAAACAAGTGCACTGCGATCAGCGGCACAATCAAGCCATTTTGCTGACCTAACATCACAATCACAGGGGCCATCAAGGCTGATACCACGATGTAGTTAGCGGTCGTCGGCAACCCCATACCCAGGATCAAACTGAGCACCGCTGTTAACAGTAGAATCATCATCAGGTTACCGCCTGAGAGAATTTCTACAACGTCAGCCAGCACTAACCCAACGCCTGTTTGCGATACGGCACCCACCACAATACCTGCCGTCGCCGTAGCGATACCAATGCCGATCATGTTCCGAGCCCCTGCCACTAGGCCATCCCATAGATCGATAAACCCTTCTTTTACATCAGCAGCTAGCTTACTGCGCCCCCGGAAAAGAGCAATCACCGGGCGCTGGGTTACCATGATAAAAATCATGAAAACCGTTGCCCAAAATGCTGATAAGCCAGGCGATAGGCGCTCAACCATTAAGCACCACACCAACACAACCACAGGAAGGATGTAATGCAGTCCAACCATCACAGTAGGCTTGGTTTGCGGCAGCGTGATGACTTGCGAGTTAGGGTCATCCAGCTCTAGCTCTGGGTAAGCAGCGCCTACTTTTAGCAAACCAATGTAGGCCACCGACAGTAGAATCGCGATTACCCAGGGTGTGGCATCACCTAATAGCGGTTTAAGCCACCCCAGGCCGTAGTAAACGGCAAACGATAGACCCATCAACAGAATCAATCCTGTTAAAAAGCCGATCACTTTATTCAGTAACGGGCGCGCTGGGTTGCTAGATGGTAGTCCCATCATATTCGCTTTGAGCGCTTCAAGATGGACAATATAAATTAACGCAATATAGGAAATAATCGCGGGCAAAAAGGCGTGCTTAATCACCTCCACATACGAAATACCGACATACTCCACCATCAAAAACGCCGCTGCCCCCATAACAGGCGGCATAATTTGACCATTAACGGAAGAGGAGACTTCAACAGCGCCCGCTTTTTCTGAACTAAAGCCAACTCGCTTCATCATCGGAATCGTAAATGTGCCGGTGGTAACGGTATTAGCAATCGACGACCCCGAGATCAAACCGGTCATGCCAGAGGCAACTACAGCGGCTTTCGCTGGGCCACCCTTAAAGTGCCCGAGCATCGAGAACGCAACCTTAATGAAATAGTTACCCGCTCCCGCTTTATCCAGTAACGCACCAAACAACACAAACAAAAAGACAAAGCTAGTCGAGACACCAACTGCAATGCCAAAAACCCCTTGGGTGCCCAACCACTGGTGGTTAATTAACCCATTCAGACTAACGCCACGGTGCGCCAGAATGCCCGGCATATGAGGGCCAAATAGCGAATAGGCAATAAATAAGCCTGCAACCACCATGAGTGGTGGGCCCAATGCGCGCCGTGCGGCTTCAAGCAGTAACACAATACCAATAACACCGACCACGACATCCTGCGTAATGGGGCGTCCTGGACGCTGCGCTAAGTCTGCATAAAAAAGGAACAGGTACGCGCCACAAAAAGTGGCAACAGCAGCAAAAAGCCAATCCTGAAGCGGAATACGATCCCTCGGTGAGCGCTTCAGTGCAGGGTAAGCCATAAATGCCAGGAACAGCGCAAACGCCAAATGGATTGAGCGAGCTTCCGTAGCATTAAAAACACCAAACCCCACCATATAGGGAAGTGGCGATGCAATCCACAGTTGAAAAAGCGACCATGTCGCCGCAATACAAACCAGCAATTTGCCGGGAATACCAAGGGGTTTCCTTGCCCCCGTATCACTGGATGCGACCATATCCTCCAGGTTGCTGTCCGCAACTGCCGAAGGTTGTTTGTCATCACGCATACGCTTGCCCTGCCTAATGGTCAGCGCTGACAATCAGCGCTTTCAACAAGAAGCGCGGACACACAAGATGCCCGCGCTTTGCAATACAAAAGCAACACTATTTACCTTAGGTTAATAGCGCCCTTTTAGCCTTACTCGATCCAACCACGCTCACGGTAGTAACGCTCTGCGCCATCGTGCAGCGGTGCTGTCAAGCCGTCCGAGATCATGTCTTCTTCATTGAGGTTTTCAAACGCGGGGTGCAAGCGCTTGAAACGATCAAAGTTTTCAAAAACTGCTTTAACGGTTTCGTAAATTATGTCCTCATCAACATCAGTGGACGAGACGAACGTTGCCGCAACACCAAAAGTTTCGACGTCTTCGTCATTGCCGCGGTATAGGCCACCAGGAATCACCGAACGTGTGTAGTAAGGATACTGATCGACCAGCGCATCGATCTCTTCACCGGTCACTGATACCAAGCGCGCGTCGATTGTGGTGGTGGCTTCTTGAATAGAGCCATTTGGATGGCCGACCACATACACCATGGCATCGATGTTGTTGTCAGACAGCGCCGCTGCCTGCTCAGCAGCATCGAGCTGTGACGCTAACGAAAAGGTGCCCTCGTCCCAACCGAACGCATCCATGACGACATCCATGGTGTTGCGCTGGCCAGAGCCTGGGTTACCAATATTGACGCGTTTACCGGGGAAATCACTGATGTTTTCGATACCAGAATCAGCACGGGCCACCACGGTTAGTGGCTCGCCATGCATGGTAAATACAGAGCGCATCTCTTCCCAAGGGCCATCTTCTTCAAAGTTAGCCTCTCCGTTAAACGCACGGTACTGAACATCAGACTGAACCACGCCCATATCCAGCTCGCCGGTTTTCATACCGTTAACGTTGGCCACTGAACCACCCGTAGACGGTGCGTTACAGCGAATGTTGTGCTCATCACTACCGCGGTTCACCATCCGGCAGACCGACTGACCTACGACGTAGTAAACGCCTGTCTGACCACCGGTACCGATGGTGATAAAACGATCTTGGGCCACTGCAGGAGAGGCAAAGCTTGCCGCTGCAATCAACGCGCCAGAAAAGGCCGCGGTAGAAAATACATGGCGTTTCATGGATACACCTCTTTATCTTGATGTTGTGAGCGTTATGCGCTTCGAATCCACCTGCTGAACGGTTCCCTCAGGTGTACTGCTTCCAAAACGTTTTCAAGACAATCTCTTATCATCGTCAGCTTGTATAACCGACATGTACTACTTTAGCGAAAAAAAGCCTACTTGGCGAAACACGCAGCGAGTTACCCCCGCTACCGCCACCAACCACATCCTGGTGCTTGCAATTAAGTCCACTTCTTCAGCAGATATACCTCATGCCAGTAAGCAACCTCAGCTATAGCATTGCTTACCACAAGCAGCTCAGACAACAGGGTTAGATTACCTATGAATAACGTTTAGTTACCGTTAATTACCATGCAGCTTTTGCATAGCGTATAACGCTTTGTGTCTCTAAGCGTTCATTTATCTGCCGACACTACCATTACGCTTCAGTAGCGCTTACTGATATGCTGATACCACTTTTATGTGTTATCTCGGACATTCACGTGCCACTACGCGATCTGATGCTAGGCCTATTGGTTATCGCCATTTGGGCACTGAACATTATTGTGATTAAAGTCGGCGTAGCAGAGCTACCGCCGCTATTAATGACCACCCTACGCTTTATGCTAGTCGCTGCGCTGCTGGTGCCTTTCTACCCGGTCGCTCGTGCTCAGCTGCCTTTTTTACTTTTGCTTTCCATCACGTTTGGCAGCCTGCATTTTGCGCTGCTATTTATCGGACTAGGCCAAGCGGAAGCCGGGACAGGGGCACTATTAGTGCAGATGGGCACGCCTTTTGCCACACTGCTGGCGGTGGTGTTTCTTAAAGAAACACTGGGGGCAAAGCGTATCGCAGGGCTGCTGCTCTCATTTGCTGGCGTGATTGTGCTGGCTGGTGGGCCAACGCTACCCTCACCACTGCCACTGACCATTCTGTTGTTAAGTGCCTTTGGTTGGGCCGTTTCCCAACTATTGATTAAGCGCGGCCCGCCCATTGCCCCTTTGGCATTGGCGGGCTGGGTGGCGCTATTTGCGATCCCCCAAGTGGCGTTAGGCTCGTGGCTATTTGAAACCGGCCAGTGGCAGGCCATTCAGCAAGCAAGCTGGCGAGGGTGGGGAGCAGTGGTCTACACCGCGGTCATGTCGTCCATTGTGGCATACGGCATTTGGTATGCTTTATTGCGCCGTCACCCTGTCAATCGCGTAGTGCCTATGACCTTGCTAGTCCCCGTGCTGGCAGTGGGCTTGGGCGCGCTATTGATGGGTGACAGCTTAGGCATTCACAAACTATTGGGCGGAGGACTCGTGGTGGCCGGTATCGCGCTAATCGTGCTCAATGTTGACCAACGCCGGCCGGCCAAACCTATGTAATACGCTGGTATCAGCGAACTGTTTCTATTGGCTGCTGCTACTGCTTACGATGCATCAGGGCGACAAAATCCTGCCAGAGCCGGAACAGATACGCAGTCACCCACCTGAATACCACGCTCGGCGAAGTAGCCAGCATTCACCTCAAGCGCCGTATGATAAGACGCGCCAGCTGGGTAAGAGGGGCACTCGCGGGGCGTATCAGAGGTACAGGGTTGCATGGTGTTAATCGCCACAATGCGCCCTTCACCATCAATAAAGGCAATATCCAGCGGGATTAATGTGCGATACATCCAAAAGGCGTTGCCAGCGGGCTGTTCGTTTTCAAACCGAAACAGCATGCCACGCGCCTCTGGCAGGTACTCACGCTCCATTAAACCGCGCTGCCGCTGAGAGGCGGTTTCAGCCACTTCAACGTCTAATCGATGGGGGCCGTCTTGGCTATGAATCGCCAGCGGCAGCGTCGTGGCTTGCGCTTCAGCTGCCCAAGCGTGCAACAGCGGCAGCGGTAAGCTCGCCGCTAGCGAAACACCCAGCGACGTTTTAAGCAGTTGACGACGAGTAAGGGTCATGACAGGTTCCTTTTGTTATTAGGAGACGTGCTATTTCAAAGCGCACTATTGCAAAAGTATAAGTTCAAGACACGCCATTCCAAGACAAGCTATTCAACGAGCTCGCCACTTAAGTTCCTGACATAAGATAAACGCCTTTCGCCAGAAGCGACACATGCACCTGCTCTCCCGAGGCTAACTGGTTACGCCGAGCAGCATGCGTGGCAATGTCGAAACGTAGCATATCGCCATGAGAAACGCGCAGCGAGATTGAGGTGATACCACCAAGTACCACCATTTCATGCACCGTAGCAGCCACAGGATTTTCGCGCTCACCCTGTGAAGGTCGGTCACGGCGGTGCAGCACAATATCAGAAGGTGGCAAATACCAGGTGATCCGTTCCCCCAGTGGCAACTTGGCGAGTCCTTCGGCAACTTCCAAAGCGTACGCCCCCCACTGCAGTCGACGCTGGCCGTTGTTGCTAACCACCTGCCCTTCGAAGATATTGTGGCGATCTAGCAGCCTTGCCACCAGCGGCGAAGCTGGCCGCCGAAACAGTGCTTCGGGGCTTCCCTGCTGCAAACTCACGCCGTTATGTAACACGCAGATTTGATCTGCCAGCGCAGCGGCTTCTTCTAAATCGTGGGTAACTAAAATAATCGGAATAGAGATCTGCTGGCGCAGCAGTGCCAGCTCGCGCTGGAGCCGGCGGCGGGTCACCTGATCAACGGCTGAAAAGGGTTCGTCTAACAACAGTGCCTGCGGCTCACGGGCCAAAGCGCGTGCGAGCGCCACCCGCTGGCGCTGCCCGCCAGAAAGCTGGCTAGGAAAGCGTTTTTCCAGGCCTTCCAAGCGCACATTGGCAAGCCACTGTTTTGCACGGGGCAAGCGTTGCGCCGGAGGCAGATGCCCCATGGCGAGCTGGACATTCGCTAACGCGCTGAGGTGGGGAAACAAGGCATAATCTTGAAACACCATGCCGATTTTACGCTGCTGGGGGGTAAGGGAACAGCCTCGCTCAGTTGCCAACCACACATTACCCGCACACGCCACATAGCCCTGTTCAGGCTGGTACAAACCAGCGATGGTACGCAATAGCGTAGTTTTACCACTGCCTGAGGGCCCCACCAATGCTAACAGCTGACCTGCCGGGCAACTAAATGACGCATCCAGCGGTATCGGGCCACGCTGCTTGGCCATCACCGTCAGTCCATTGTCCGTCATTATCTCAGCCACGCACCCACCTACGCCTGCCAGCCAGCCCGTAAACTAAACCAAGGGTCGTTAATGATACCAATAGCAGCAGTGCCGACATACGTGCGGCCCCCTGCTCATCAAACGCCTGCACCCGGTCGTAAATAGCAATTGCTAGCGTACGAGTTTCTCCATCAATCGCGCCGCCAACCATTAAAATCACTCCAAACTCCCCCAACGTATGGGCAAACGTTAAGGCAGCTGCAGAAAGAATCCCCGGCCACACCAGCGGTAGCTCAATGCGCACTAGCGTTTGCCAAGGACTCAGTCCGCTGCACCAAGCAGCTTCACGCAGGTTAGTTGGCACGTTCTCAAACGCGCGCTGAATCGGTTGAATCGCAAAAGGCAAATTTGCGATTAATGAGGCTAACAAGATACCGCTAAAGGTGAAGTTGAGCCCACCTCCTGTCAGCGAGGCCCAAACACTGCCTAAAGGCGCATCACGACCAAACTGCTGTAGCAAATAAAAGCCGAGCACAGTGGGCGGCAACACTAGTGGCAGCGCGATTAGCGCTTCACATAGCCCTTTACCACGAAACTGCGCCCTTGCGAGCGTGCGGCCAAGCCATATGCCTACGGGGAGTAAGAAAAGACAGGTTAAGCCTGCTAAGCGCAGCGATACTGAGAGTGCCGTCCAATCCATCACTCGGTACTAAAGCCATATTGCTGAAAAATAGCGATCGCTTCTTCTTCCTGGAGCCATTCATAAAACGCTTGCGCTACGTCACCCGCCTGTTGGGTGAGCACCATACGTTGGCGCAGCGGCGCATGCCACTCCTCTGGGATTAGCAGGTACTCACTACGTTCGGCAAGCGCCGGTGCCAATGCCAGTGAGTAAGCAACAAGACCACCACGGGCATCGTCTGCCAGCGCAAACTGAGCAGCTTGGGAGACATTCTCGCCGAGCACGCGCAGCGGCTCGGTGGACTCCCATAATGCGGCGAAGCGCAGCGCCTGCTGTGCCGCCACGCCATAAGGTGCATGCTCAGGGTTCGCCAGGGCAATACGCTCTCGCGCCCCATTGGCGTAAGCAGCAACCGCTTGTTCAACGCCCGCTAATGGGTTGGCCTCATCCGGCAGATCGCCACGACCGTCGCGCTGAAACCATACCAATCTACCAACAGCGTAAATCACGCCTTGATCTCGCGTGTGGCCCTCTTCATACAGGGCAAACACATAGGCCTCATCTGCCGATAAGTAGAGCTCAAAAGGGGCTCCCTGGGCAATTTGACGACGAAAGTTACCCGATGAGCCAAAATTAAGCCTGACTTCCGCGCCTGTTTTTGCCGTAAACCGTTTGGCAGCTTCCGTTAAAGCGAACTGCAGGTCGGAAGCCGCCGCAACGATCGGTGTACTCGCCATGGCAGGCAGGCTGATTAGCAATGATAGCGCCAGCAACATGGCACGCATGCGTTACTCCTTGGCTTTTTCAACATGCTGATCGTTAATCAACATCACCTTCATGGTATTGGTACCGCCATGAGCGTTCATATGATCGCCTCGGGTCAAGATTACGTAATCACCGACTTTAGCAACGCCCTGCTTAACCAGCAGCGTTAGCGCTTCATCATTTAGTTCCGTAGCGCTCATTTCTGAGGTATCAAACGGCAGTGACACAACACCGCGATATAGCGCCATACGACGCTGGGCGATAGGGTTATGGGCAAGCCCCACAATAGGCAAGCCGGAGCGGATACGCGAAGCAATTAGCGGCGTATAACCCGAAGAGGTCATACAGGCAATCGCCGTGACCCCTTGCATATGATTGGCGGCATACATCGCTGAAAGCGCAATGGTCTCATCTGGCTGAGAAAAGCCCTCATGAATCCGGTGTCCTGACTCCTGGGCGGTTTTTTCCCGTTCAGCGCCTAAACAAACCCGCGCCATTGCTTCTACGGTTTCCACTGGGTAGTCACCCGCGGCGGTTTCAGCGGAAAGCATTACCGCGTCACTGCCGTCCAGCACCGCATTGGCAACATCGAATACCTCTGCACGGGTGGGCAGCGGCGCTGAAATCATGCTTTCCATCATTTGCGTGGCGGTAATCACAGCGCGGTTAAGCGAGCGCGCGCGTTTGATCATGCGCTTTTGCACGCCCACCAGCTTAGCATCACCTATTTCAACCCCCAGGTCACCACGCGCTACCATGACCGCCTCAGACGCTTCGATAATACCGTCAAGGGTTGCCTCATCCGCCACCGCTTCGGCACGTTCAACCTTCGCTACCAAGCCAATCTCTTTACCGGCTTCACCGAGTAAGCGGCGCGCTTCTCGCATATCGTCAGCATGACGGGGAAACGAAATGGCTAGATAGTCGACGCCAATATCCACAGCGGTTTTTAGATCGTCTTTATCTTTTTCTGTTAAGGCGGGCGCAGATAGCCCACCGCCTTGCTTATTAATGCCTTTATGATTGGAGAGCTTACCGCCAACCGCTACTTGGGTATGCACCTGCTGGCCATCTACGCGGGTAACGTCCAGCACCACGCGGCCATCGTCTAGCAACAAGCGATCTCCGGCCGTGACATCCTGCGCCAAGGTTTTGTAATCACAGCCCACCTGGTGCACATCGCCTGCATCGCCATCAAGCGCCATATCAAGAATAAACGGCTGCCCCTCTTTAAGTACCACCGCGCCTTCTTTAAAGCGCGCAATACGAATTTTAGGGCCTTGAAGATCACCCAATGCGGCGACGCTGCGGCCTAACTGAGCAGCGATTTCACGCACGCGCACTAAACGTCGACGATGATCATCTGCGGTGCCGTGAGAGAAGTTCAAACGCACTACATCAACACCCGCCGCTAGCATGGCTTCTAAGACGCCTTCCCGATCGCTGGCGGGGCCAAGGGTGGCGACAATTTTAGTACGACGGATCGACGAGAAGTGCAGTGCGTTCATAAGAATCCAACCATTTAAATTATAGTTAATGACACTAATAAATCAGTGTAACGCGCCCAGTATGACAGCGATGCAACACCATGAAATGATTTATGCCAAGGTTATGCAGATCGCGATAGGGAATTCATCACAGTTATTACCATCGCCACCGCGGTCTACCACTAAAAACTCGCCTTCACGCTCAAGCACCGACTGGATCGCGTGCCAAGTGCCTGCACGGTAATTAACGCCCTGACGGCCATCCGTGACAAAAGCGCGGACATCTGCTGCGTCAATCGTGTCACCTGGGGGGGCTACTACCACAATAAAGCGCTCTTGATGCAGCGGCATAAAGGCCTGACTGCCCTGGGGGTGGCGCTCTAAAAAGGTTAATTTCAGCGGCAGCGTTACCGGTTGGCTGACAAAAATATTGATCAGCGTATGGGCGCTTTCACCCAGCGTCTCTACGGTTGCCAGGTCGTGGTGCCGCTGGGTACGACCAGCATTAATGGGAAACGACGCTGACGTACGGGCGTCTATCACATCGCCAAAAGGCGCAAACGCCTCCGCAGTAAGTGGTTCAGCTATCAGTTTAATCATTATAACATCCTAAAATAGGCTACTTCGCCGAGGAAAACGCAGCGAAGCAGCCGACGCCGGAACTCAAATACCAGCACCCAACTATCAGAGCTTAAACACCCGCACTTAAACGCCTGAATTCACTGCTCACTGCTAGAGCTTGAGTGCAGCGTGGCGGTTGACGTCTTTATACAGCAAGTAACGGAATGGCCCTGGGCCGCCGGCATAACACGCCTGGGGGCAGAATGCACGAAGCCACATAAAGTCCCCCGCCTCTACTTCCACCCACTGCTGGTTGAGGTGATACACCGCTTTACCTTCCAACACGTAAAGCCCATGCTCCATCACATGAGTTTCGTCAAAGGGAATCACACCACCCGGTTGGAAAGTGACGATATTGACGTGCATATCGTGGCGCACATCGCCAGGGTCGACAAAGCGCGTGGTTGCCCAGCGACCCTCTGTGCCCGGCATTTCATTGGGGGCAATGTCTTGCTCATTGGTGACAAAGGCCTGCGGTACGTCCACCCCTTCTACAAACTCATAGGCCTTGCGAATCCAGTGAAAACGCACGGGCGCAGACGATTCGTTGCGCACCTGCCAGTGGCTGCCCGGGGGAATAAATGCATAGCCACCGGGGCACATGGTGTGGCGCTCGCCTGCCAATGTAAGCGTTAACTCACCTTCTACAATGAACAGCACGCCTTCGGCCTGGGGGTCTAACTCCGGCTTGTCACTGCCGCCTTCAGGCTGAACTTCCATGATGTATTGGGAGAACGTTTCAGCAAAGCCGGAAAGCGGACGCGCCAGCACCCATAGCCGCGTGCCTTCCCAGAAAGGCAAGTTGCTGGTGACGATATCGCGCATCACGCCTTTAGGAATCAACGCATACGCTTCGGTGAATACGGCACGATCAGCGGTTAGCTGTGTTTGCGGCGGGTGCCCCCCGGTAGGGGCGTAGTAAGGAGGTTTATTCATTATATTGCCTTTCAGCGAGTTGGAGCGGGATGTTGCTCAGCCCAGTGGCGAGCGATATCCACACGACGTGCTACCCATACGCGATCATGGGCTTCGATATGGTCTAAAAAGCGCTGCAGCGCGCGCAAGCGCCCAGGACGGCCTAGCAACCGGCAGTGCATGCCAATCGAGAGCATTTTGGGCGACTCATCTCCCTCGGCATACAGCACATCAAAGGCATCACGCAGATAGGTAAAGAAGTGATCCGCCGTATTAAAGCCTTGAGGAGCGGCAAAGCGCATGTCGTTGGTATCTAGGGTATAGGGCACGATCAGGTGATTATGCTCACTGCCTTGGCTGTCTGTCACAGAGGTCCAAAACGGCAAGTCGTCACCATAGTAGTCACTGTCGTAGAGAAAACCGCCCTCATCTAGAATCAGCCGTCGCGTATTCGGGCTATCGCGCCCGGTGTACCAGCCTTGTGGTTTTTCACCATAAAGACGCTGGAAAATGTCCATGGCTTTTTGCAGATGTTCCCGCTCTACATGCTCAGGAACTTCTTGATAGTGGATCCAGCGATAGCCATGGCAGGCAATTTCGTGCCCCAGCTCTTTAAATGCCTGAGCGACGTCGGGGTTACGCTCTAGCGCCATGGCTACCCCAAATACCGTCAGTGGCAAATCACGCTTTTCGAACTCGCGCAGAATCCTCCAGACGCCTGCCCTGGAACCATATTCATAGATCGACTCCATACTTAGGTGCCGATCTGGATAGCTGGCCGCACCAATAATCTCAGACAGAAATTGCTCTGACCCTGCGTCACCGTGAAGAACGCAGTTCTCACCGCCCTCTTCATAATTCAATACAAACTGAACAGCAATTTTTGCCTTGCCTGGCCAATTAGCATGAGGAGGGGTACGGCCATAGCCCACTAGGTCGCGAGGGTAAGCACTTGATGGTCGATCAGATGAATGGGGCATTCAACGGCTCCTTTATACGATTGTAGACACCTGGATGCAGCGCATTTTATTGCTATTAAAAACCCGCGATGCAAAAAAAATAATTGTATACAAGATATCGATATTTGGTAATCACTTCAATCCAGCATCGCGTTAATTAGCTGACTCCGCTTACGTTTTAGTGCTCACGTAACGCTAACCCGTTGAAACCTGAACAGTTGGTCAAATTAACACGTTGGTTTATTCCATATAAAAGAGCTTGCGGTCTACGCAAAACAAACCTATTTTCGTATACAAGATATCAAAAATTGTTTACCTGAAGGACAGCCAACGTGCACATACGCATTATTAACCCCAACACAACGACCTCTATGACCGCTGCCATTCATCAATCCGCCCTGGGGCAGGCAGCCGCATCAACCACCATTACCACTACCCAGCCCGATGCGGGGCCAGTGTCCATTGAGAGCCATTTTGACGAAGCCATTAGCGCAGTAGGCGTGGCCGAAGAAGTCCTTAAAGGCGAGCGCGAAGGCAACATTGATGCCTACGTGGTAGCTTGCTTTGGAGACCCGGGCTTATTAGCGGCGCGCGAGTTAACCCGCGCGCCGGTCATCGGCATTGCAGAAGCCGCCTTTCACCTAGCCACGCTAGTAAGCACTCGCTTCTCTATTGTGACGACATTGGGACGCACCGGCATTATTGCCGAACATTTACTGGAACAGTATGGCTTTCGCCACCACTGCCGCCGCATCCGCGCCGCGGAAATTCCAGTGCTTGATCTTGAACACCACCCAGACGCCGCTTTTACCCGCATTGTCGAAGAGTGCTGCCGTGCTCGTGATGAGGATGGCATTGGCGCGATTGTCTTGGGCTGCGGTGGAATGGCAAACCTAACGGCAGACATTAGCCGTGAAGTAGGGCTGCCTATCGTCGAGGGTGTTAGCGCCGCGCTAAAGCTCGCGGAATCACTGGTTAGCCTGGGTCTTCATACCAGTAAACACGGCGACCTCGACTATCCGCGCCCGAAGTCGTTTACCGGCAAGTTTGCCGCGCTATCTGACCTGCAACTTCCAACACCAAGGTGATAACCACTTAACCATCCACTAATAAACAGCTCAATAACTCACAACATAGCTAATAAAAATAGCAGTGTCAGCACGCTACGCCGCAAGCACTTCTTGGGCACTCAATGCGCCCAGGCTACCAATAACATCGATAATCTTGCGAGGACGGAAACATGAGCAACCCTAACCCTGCTCTTGCGTCAGAAGAACCGTCCGTTGCGAACTCCGCAACGGACAGCAAAGCACCAGGCGCTGAAAGCTTAGCGCCGCAAAGCACGCGAATTATGGGGCGAACTTCCTACTTTTTAGCCTGGTTTGGTGGGTGCGTCTCGATTGGCACCTTCGCCATGGGTTCAAGTGTGGTGGGCACCTTAAACCTACTGCAGGCAACGCTTGCCATTGCCATTGGCTGCTTTGTGATTGGCATTGCACTGGCCATTAACGGTGCAGCGGGCTACAAATACGGCATTCCCTTTATGGTGCAAGCACGTAGCGCCTTCGGCTTTACCGGCACCCGCATTCCTGGCCTAGTAAGGGCCGTGCCTGCCGTCGTGTGGTATGGCTTTCAAAGCTGGATTGGCGCAGGTGCGCTAAATATGGTGTCGGCCACTTTATTTGGTTTCGACAACCTTATTTTCTACTTTATCACCTTCCAGTTTTTGCAGATTGGTTTATCAGTA
>SKHS01000202.1 GCA_007116835.1 Halomonas sp. | reverse complement strand
CAAGTGTGGCGCAGCAGCGTCTTTACCCGTTGGTAACATGGGTACAATGGCGGGGTAATCACCGCCAAACACCTTACCGTTTTCGTCGATAAACCCTTCGATACCCACACGATAAATTTCCGAAACCAGCTTACTTTTCGGCAGGCCGGGTTCGATCACTTCCAAAATACGCGTGTGCATACCTTCAACTATTTTGGCAGCTACCCGCATATAGGCTATTTCTTGGGGCGACTTAATCGCCCGACACCAGTTCACCAGCGCGTTAGCATCCAAAAAACGCGCATGGGGAAGTTCGCGCAGCAGGCTTTGATACGCTTTAGCAGAGAAATAATAATTATCCATTTCCATGCCCACCACGCCGGTATGCCAGCCACGGTCCGGCATAATCGACTGGGCCAGATACTCCATGGGGTGCATATCCGGGTTCTGAACATAGTAATCCGGATAGTAGGTAATATTTTCGGGGTCTATCCAGCAGGTTCGTAGCGCGCCGTTAGCATCCATACGACGGCCAAACCAGACTGGCTCGCCTTCAAGGCCAACCAGCACACACTGATGCACATAAAAGGACCAGCCGTCATAGCCGGTCAACCAAGCCATATTGGAAGGATCACTGACGATTAGCACGTCAATGCCACGGCCCGCCATTTCAGCGCGCACCTTCCAAAGCCGATTAGCGTACTCTTCACGTGTGAAGGGCAGGGAAACCTGAGTCGTCATCGGGCAACTCGTCATCAAAGAGATCACCAAGAACCGAAAAAGCGACTCTCGTCGCTTTCTCGGACCACCGGATCGACCTGGCCACCCCCGCAGTAGGCCCGCCAATGTCGTCTTAAGGCGATACTAGCACCACACCTTGGTTGTGGGTCAAAGTGTTTATGACAAAAATGATGACAAGCCGTGATGGCGTAACCATAGTTAATGTGAACCGAGGAGGAAAAATGAAAATAGTTGTGCATATCGACGATGCGGCGCAATGGCAAACAGCTCTAGCAAACGCTATGCCGCAAGCAACCGTCCTCACCAGTGACGCCCCTGAAAGTGAGCGCCAAAACGCCGACTACCTTGCTGTTTGGAAAGCACCTGCCTACTTACTGCAGGAGCAAACCCAGCTGAAAGGCATCATCAACCTTGGTGCGGGTGTCGATTACTTGCTGAAGACCTCCGGTTTACCCAGCGGTGTCCCCATTGTGAAGCTTCGCGATGCGGGCATGGGCGAGCTTATGGCCGACTATGTACTGTACGGTGTGCTGCACTTCTACCGCAGCATGGACCGCTACGCGTTCCAGCAGCAGAGCGCCACCTGGGAGCCCCACGCTGTCCCTGAAAAAGCACAGTGGCCCGTCGGTGTTTTAGGCCTTGGCGCCATCGGCAGTTTTGTAGCCACCCACCTTTCCCAAGCCGGGTTTCCCGTCGTGGGCTGGAGCCGATCGCCTAAAAAAATTAACGGCGTACGCTGCCTGCACGGTAACCAAGGGCTTGATGAGCTGCTTAGCCAGGTACAAAGCGTGGTCACCATTTTGCCCGACACCGCCGCCACTGAAGGTCTTCTTAACGCTGAGCGGCTAGCGAAATTACCAAAGGGTGCCAGCGTGATTAACCCAGGTCGCGGCAGCTTGATTGACGAGCAAGCGTTACTCGACGCGCTAGGCGATGCGCAGACCCCAGGACATGTGCGTGGTGCGTTGCTCGATGTTTTTTGCGAAGAGCCGCTACCTGCCAACCACCCCCTATGGCAGCACCCCAATGTTATCGTGACACCTCACATGGCAGCGCCTACCCCGTTACATGAGGCGATTGATCAAGTTATTTCTTATATAAAGGCTTTTGAAGCGGGTGAGACACTTGCCACCGTCACGCCCAGCGAAGGCTACTAAGGAGTCTCTGATTAACGTGATGAGCGCAGGCCAAACAAGGCAAAAATCAACGAAAAAACGCAGTTTACGGAGTGTAAATGAGCATTTTAAGGCGGTTTTTAACGCAGTATGGTCAAGCGCAATCGTTAATCAGAGGTTTCCTAAGTTGAGACACGCTCGCGATGCACGCGTTGGGAACCAAGCAGCCATTAAAGGCTCTTAGGAAAACACCATTAAGGGAGGAAGAGCCTTTGCATCACATGTCGGTAGGCTCAATCAAAGGATCGTTGGCAATCACATTGGCAAAAAAAGTAGCGAGCGTGAGCGTCTTGGTTGTCTGCGGTTTCAGCACCGCAAATGCGGCTCAGCACGATGAGGCACTGTCGTTACAGCCGCCACAGCCTTTCCAGGCACAGTACCGCCTTGAGATACGCGGCTGGCCCAATGCAACGATTACCCACTCGTTGAGCAACGAAGGCTTACACTGGCTAAGCACGATGAATTTCGCCGTGGCTGTTGCCCGTGGAGAGGAACGCAGCCGGTTTTCAGTCGACGATCATACGACCCGTTCTCTGCTCTATAACAGCAGCTACTCGTTGTTCGGGATAGGTGACAGCTATCAACTTAACGAACACGACCTTGACACTCTCGACCGCCAAGCGGCGCTGTTTGACCTCTCGCGCCGCGCAGGCCATGAACTGTGTACTGAGCAAGCGCCTTGTGAGGTTACCTTTGTGGATCATCGCGGTCGTGACGAGCATTTTAAATACTATACCGCCGAGCCTGGCACGGTGAACGTTCCCGCCGGTGCGTTTGAAGCACGCCGCGTCACGTTGATCGATTCGGAGAAACCTGATCGGCACCTGCAAATTAATTTCCACCCGGAATGGCCAGGCCTCATTCTTTCTGCGGAGTACCGGAAGGAAGGGCGCCGACAAACCCATCTCACCATGACCGACTTCAACCCCGCCGGGGGTAACGCGCCCTAAATGCTTTCTAGCTTATTGATCGTGCTACTGCCTCTGATGTTGGGCTACTTAGTCCCTGTGCGCTCTCACTACCTACTTGGCCTGATTAACCGAGCCGTAAGTGGCTCGGTATACGCGATTTTGCTGTTTATGGGGGTGAGCCTGGCGGGCCTTGAAAACCTAGCCAGCCAGCTTTCAAGGCTGGGTGGCTATGCACTGCTGCTGTTTAGCATTACTACGGTATTTAACTTAGCGGCACTGTGGTGGCTTTCCTGCCGAGTGGCGCTAAAAGCCGGCCACTCCCCCGTCGTCAAAGACGCTCCCACCAGCAAACTGGCCGCCATGCAGGGGTCATTAATGCTGGTAGGCGTGGTAGCAGGTGGTGTAGCGTTTGGGCTGCTGTTTGGCCCGCTGATTGGGGATACGCTCTTTAGCACCGCCGACTGGCTGGCCGAATGGGTGCTTTATGCATTGTTAGTGCTGATTGGTTGCCAGCTACGCAATTCCGGCATGCCGCTTAAGCAAATTTTGCTGAACCGTTTGGGGCTTGCCATTGCGGTCACCCTTGCACTGAGTTCGCTGCTGGCTGGTCTACTTGCCGCCCCTCTGCTGTCGCTTAGCTGGAATGAAGGCTTAGCCATGGCGTCAGGCTTCGGATGGTACTCTCTTTCTGCCATTTTAATTGGTGACCAGCTTGGCCCATTGATGGGCGGCGTCGCGTTTTTCAACGACCTAACGCGCGAACTGCTGGCATTTATACTCATTCCTCTTGTTATCCATCGCCACACCGCGCTGGCCATTGGCTATGGCGGCGCGACCTCTATGGATTTCACACTACCCGTGATTCAACAGCACGGCGGCGTGGCTTGCGTTCCTATCGCCGTGGTCAGTGGATTTATTCTTTCGTTACTTTCTCCACCACTCATTCTATTTTTTCTTTCGCTTTCGGGTTAGCGATAGCGGGCTCTCATTGGGTAGGATAAGCAGCGTTCTTTGTTTAAAACGCTTTTAGT
>SKHS01000243.1 GCA_007116835.1 Halomonas sp. | reverse complement strand
GTGGTGATACGTTGTTCTGCGCTGGGTGTGGTCGCCTTTTCGAAGGGTCGCCCGAACAAATGCAGACATCGCTTCAAGCATTAGCGGAACTTCCTGAAGATACGCTGGTCTTTGCAGCGCATGAATATACCCAGGCAAACCTTGTGTTTGCGCGTGCTGCTGACCCTGACAATGAAGACGTAAGGTATGCACTGCAGGAGTGTGAGAAAGCTCGAGCGCTCAACCGGCCTACCCTACCCAGCACGATAGGACGCGAGCTGAAAATTAACCCCTACCTGCGTGTGGCCACCAATAGCGTGCGCCAAGCTGCAGGCTCACAAGGGGCGAATGACACTGATCTCGCTACGTTTACCACTCTACGCGAGTGGAAGAACCGTTTTTAAAAACGCTATCGAATAGAAACGAATTAACTATGACTTATCAAACGATTCGCCAGCGCTTATTGTTAAGCGCTGGAAGTACGGTTGTGATGGGCCTTTTTTTGGCCGCAGCGGCCAGCTCTCAAGCATCAACAGATAACGCCTATCGCACCCACGAAAATGCGACTGCCGACACGGCGACCTCATCTCAACAATCTATATCTCAACAACCTAGCGCTTATCACTACTTTTGGGATGCACTAGACCTGGAGCCTCAGGATGCATGGAGCTCATTGCGCGCTAGCTTTCAATGGCAAGATAAAGCCTTACCAGCCGATGCTCAGGCACGCGTAGATGAGTGGATTGAGCATTACCGTTCCAGCCCACAAAACATTGCGGCAATCACTGAACGTGCAACCCCTTGGCTTGCCTGGATCAGTCAGCAAATCAATGAACGCGGCCTGCCCGGCGAAATCGCCCTGATCCCGTTTGTTGAGAGCTCATTTGACCCCAGCGCCCGTAGCCACCGTGGTGCCGCAGGATTGTGGCAGTTTATGCCCGGTACCGGTGATGCGTTAGGGTTGGTTCGCAACAGTCATTATGATGGCCGACTAGACGTCATAACGTCCACTGAGGCCGCGTTGAACTACCTAGAGATGCAGGCGGAAAAGTGGTATCAAGGCGACCTTATGCTGTCATTAGCCGCTTACAATGCGGGTGCTGGAACCGTTAATCGCGCTCAGCGGCAGGCGCAGAGCCAAGGGCTTTCAGACGACTATTGGGCGCTCTCCTTACCCAATGAAACCATGCAATATGTTCCTAAATTAAAAGCCATTGCGACGATCATCAACGATCCAGAGCACTATGGTGTCAGCCTGCCAGACATTCATCCCGACCCCGCGTTCGCTGAGGTTCAATTAGCCCAGCCAGTTAGCCTGACGCAAGCATCTCAGTTACTCAACGTTAGCCAATCGGCGCTGGCCGAGCTAAACCCTGGACTGCTCAATGGCAGCCTTGACCCACGCAGTGCACAAACGCTGCTCGTGCCTGAAGAAGTGGATGCACAGGTGTTAGCTCAGCTTTCGCAGCCTAACGATACTACGCTTGCGTCGTCTGCTACTCACACGCATCGCGTTGAAAGTGGTGATAGCTTGTCGGCAATAGCCGCACGTTATAATGTCAACCAGCAGGATTTGATCAGGTGGAATGCTATCGACCGTCCTGAAACCCTTCAGCCAGGTCAGCTACTCACTCTGACTGAGCGTTGACCAGCGCTGCGTTAGAGTGAGGTTGTAATGGTTAGAGTGCTACGGCCTTGTGAGCGGTTTTTTTGTTGCCTGTCATTTGTTGCTTAGGCTTTGTTACTGGGGCTTTTGTATCGTTATTGTTACTATAAGTCGTTGTTACTAAAAGTCATTGTTGCTAAATGTTACTACAGGGAATGATCAATGCCGCCCAGCACGTTGTTTGCCAATACGCTACTACTTGCCTGCAGCCTGCTATTGAGCATGTCGCTATTTGCAGCAGACGCTGCACAGGAGCAAGGCGCCAAACCGGTTGAAACGGTGCATGGGCTATCACTGTATGATAGCCCAGAGCCTCCGGAAGGCTTTGCCTATTTCCCTCACGTTAACCCTCTTGCTCCTAAAGGCGGCACAATAACCCACACCGCGGTTGGCGCAAGCTTCGATTCGACAAACCCCTTTATTATTCGCGGCACGCCGGTCACCGGTATTTCGAAAATTTATGACAGCTTGATGGCCAGCAATCCAAACGAACCTTTTAGTCTGTATGGCTTGCTTGCTCACGGCGTTCGATTAGACCCCAACCGCGAATGGATAGAGTTTGATCTTCGCCCCGAGGCTCGCTTTCAAGATGGCGAACCGGTTACCGCTTATGACGTGGTCTTTTCGCTTAACCTGCTGCGCGAAAAGGGCAACCCCTTTTACGCCAGCTATTACTCAGGCGTAGAGACAGTAACCGCACTAAATGAACACCAAGTTCGCTTTGAGTTCAACGACACTGAGTCGCGGGAACTACCGTTAATTGTCGCACAGCTGCCTATTCTTCCTCGTCATTATTGGGAGCCGCGTGATTTCACCGCCCCTACTCTCAACGCCCACCCCGGTTCAGGGCCTTATCGCATCGGCGTGGTAGACCCAGGGCGACGCATTGTCTATCAGCGTGATGAGAACTATTGGGGCAAAGACTTACCTGTTAACACTGGGCGCTACAACATAGACCGCATCGTGTATGAGTATTACCGCGATCGCGATATTGCTTGGGAAGCATTTAAGGCGGGTCTCACTGATTTCAGAATAGATGCAAGAGCCGCAACCTGGGCGATTGGCTATGACTTCCCTGCCTACCGGGATGGCTTAGTTAAACGGCTTACCGTGCCGGACGTTAACCCCTCGATGATGCAGGCGTTCGTGTTTAATCTGCGCCAAGAAAAATTCCAGGATCCGCGGGTGCGCGAAGCGCTGAGTCTTACGTTCGACTTCCCCTGGCTAAACACCAATATTTTTTATGACGCCTACCGGAGAACGGAAAGCTTTTTTCAGAACTCAGACATGGAGGCCGTAGGGTTACCCTCAGACGCCGAGCTTGAGCTCTTGGAACCCTTTCGGGACGAGCTGCTAGCCTCTCATCGTTCCGAGCGGCTATTTACCGACCCATTGCCCATTGAACACCCAACAGAGATGCGCGAACGGTTCCGGCTCGCCCTAGCGCTGTTACGCGACGCAGGCTACGAAGTTGAAAATGGCATCCTGGTTCATCAAGCAACCGGCCAGCCACTTAGCGTGGAAGTGTTGCTATACGATTCAGGTTTAGAACGGGTTGTACAACCCATGCTACGCAACATGGCCCGCCTTGGCGTACAAACATCGCTGCGTATCGTAGACATTAACCAGTTCCTTAATCGTCAGCGTAGCTACGACTACGACATGGTCATCAGCCACTTTCCCCAGTCGAATAATCCTGGCAATGAACAGCGCGACTTCTGGACCAGCGCCGCCGCAGAGGCGCCTCAAAGCCGCAACCGCATGGCGCTTGCACATCCAGCCGTAGATGCACTTGTCGAACAGCTTATTCGGGCAAGCGACCGTGAATCGCTGGAAACCACGGCCCAAGCCCTTGATCGAGTGCTGCGCTGGGGGTTCTATGTCATTCCTCATTACCATTCAGGTGAAACACGGATTGCCGTATGGGATAAGTTTGGCTACCCCGAACCCTTCCCCACCTATGCGATGGATTTAGATGCCTGGTGGGTAGATACCGAACGTGAAGCAGCATTGCAGCGCCGTAACCGCCGTCGCTGAACCTGTTTAAGGAGTTGCCTGTGGCTCGTTATACCCTACGTCGACTGCTGCTTATGATACCGACCCTATTCGGCATCATGCTGCTTAACTTCATCATTGTTCAAGCAGCTCCTGGAGGCCCCATTGACCAAATGTTAGCCCGTTTCGAGGGTGCCG
>SKHS01000186.1 GCA_007116835.1 Halomonas sp. | reverse complement strand
TTAATTTTGGTTTGACTCTATTATCTCTTGTCACCTACGAAGTTAATCACTAAATAACTATGCAAAAGCGCCGCACTCTTCAGTGCGGCGCTTCGTCTAACGACTCGCGTTTACCCTAACCAGAAAGGCTTAGGTGAAAACGACATTGGCAACATCACGATAGCGGTTGGCAAAATGCACCGTCATGCCCTCTTTTAGGTAATCCGGAAGCTCTTCGTAGTCGCGCTTATTTGCCTCTGGCAGTATCACCTCAAAGATATCGCTACGCCGCGCGGCGATAATCTTTTCGCGGATTCCGCCAACCGGTAGCACCTGCCCCGTTAGGGTAAGTTCCCCCGTCATTGCCAACGGGCGACTAATCGCCTGGTGCTTCGCTAGCGAGAGCAACGCGGTGGTCATTGTGACGCCCGCCGACGGACCATCTTTGGGCGTTGCCCCTTCCGGCACATGCAAATGCACGAAGGCCGAGTCAAAGAAGTCGGCATCCGCGCCATACTCCTGCAAATGCCCCAAGGTGTAACTGTAGGCAATATTGGCAGACTCTTTCATAACGTCGCCAAGCTTACCGGTGAGCTTAAAGCCACGATCCAACGCATGGACCTTGCCTGCCTCGATAGGTAGCGTCGCTCCCCCCATAGAGGTCCAGGCGAGTCCTGTGACCACGCCCTCCCCTTTGAGCACTTTCTCCTTGCGGAACAGCGGCGCGCCCAGGAACTCTTCCAGGTTCTTAACGGAAATCTTGACGGTTTCCAGCTGCTCTTCCAACAGCTTTACGGCCGCTTTGCGAACAATACGGTGAAGCTGTTTTTCGAGCTGACGAACGCCTGCTTCTCGTGCATAGCCTTCAATGACTTGCTTTAGAGCGGCTTCAGTTAAGTTGATGCGCTTTTTGGGCAGGTTGTCGCGTTTCAGCAGCTTCGGCCACAAGTGATGCTTGGCAATTTGCAGCTTCTCTTTGGCGATGTACCCTGACAGGCGAATTTGCTCCATGCGATCAAGCAGCGGGCCCGGAATAGAGTCCAGCGTGTTGGCCGTACAGATGAACAACACCTTGGATAGATCCATGCGCACATCAAGGTAGTGATCCAAGAAATCGACGTTTTGCTCGGGATCCAGCACCTCAAGTAAGGCCGAGGCGGGATCTCCTTGAAACGATTGACCTAATTTATCAATCTCATCAAGCATAATGACGGGGTTTTCGACTTCAACTTCTTTGAAAGCCTGCACCAGCTTACCCGGCATCGCGCCCACGTACGTTCGACGATGGCCCTTAATTTCAGCCTCATCGCGCATACCGCCAACGGAAAAACGATAGAACTCTCGCCCCAGCGCTTGTGCAATAGAGCGACCTATGGAGGTTTTACCTACCCCGGGCGGACCGACTAACAGCACAATAGAGCCACCAACATCCCCTTTGAACGTGCCTTCAGCAAGAAACTCTATGATCCGCTCTTTAACATCTTGTAAGCCATCATGGTCACGGTCTAACACTCCCCGCGCATGCGCTAAATCAAGCTTATCTTGGCTCGTGACACCCCAGGGGAGCGAGGTAAGCCAATCAAGGTAGTTGCGTGTCGTTCCATATTCCGGCGAGCCGGTTTCCAACACACTGAGCTTGTTCAGCTCATCATCAATACGTGATTGAACGCGCTCTGGCACCACGAGAGATTCCAGACGATTCCTAAAGGTATCGACATCGTTTTCACGATCATCTTTGGAGATACCTAGCTCACGCTGAATTACTTTCAGCTGCTCGCGTAGAAAGAACTCGCGCTGGCGCTCCTGCATCTGCGCATTGACCTGCTCACTGATTTCACTTTGCAGTTGGGCAACGTCAATTTCTTTGCGTAGCAGAGGTAACACTTTATGCATCCGCTCAGCCACTGGCAGCGTGGCCAGTACATCCTGCAGCTCAGGGCCCTTGGCAGAAGTGATCGCCGCCGCAAAGTCAGTGAGGGGGCCAGGCTGATGAGGACTAAAGCGGTTGAGGTAGTGCTTTAGCTCTTCGCCATACAGCGGATTAATCGGCAGCAGCTCTTTAATGCCGTTAATAATCGCCATGGCGTAGGCACGGGTTTCTTCGTTTTCAGCGTCTACCGGCTCTTTGGGGTAGCTGACTTCCACCAGGTACGGCGGTTCTTTAGAGAGCCAGCGCTGAATTTTAAAACGCTGAATCCCTTGCGCAATAAACTGAATCTGCTGATCTTCGCTCTGGAGTTTATGTACTTTGACCGCAGTGCCAATGGATGGAAAGCCAGAGTGATCTAAGGACTCAACGCCCTGCTCTCCTACAAAAGCGACGCCAATGGTGTGGTGGGGCGTGTTCCCCACTCGGCGCATGGTTTCTTCCCAGCGTTCACGATTGATCACCAACGGCTGTACTTGGGCAGGGAAAAATGGCCGATTATGAATTGGCAGTAGGTAGATACGCTCGGGAAGCATATCGCTGGCGGACACTATCGAATTAACTTTTTCACCGTCTGAACGGTGCTCTTCACTGTGCGAGTCACTGTGCGAGGTATCATCTTGCTGCGCGTCGGACTCATCATCCGTCAGCCAGTCGAGGTGTTCATTATCGCGGTCGTAATCCTGGTCGCTCATGCGCCCTCCGGTAACAGTGGCAAGCGGATTAACCCGCTTAGCAATAGTTAAGGAGTGTGGGCACAAAGCGGAAACTTCAACCCTTTTTACAATTAGCGACGACTAATGGGCAAACCACAAGACCAAGGGAACAGGTCGCTATTGAGGCCACAGTTGCGGCATTGGCCGTCCATTGACACGCCATTCACCGCGAATCACGTCAAACTCTAACTCTCGCGTGCCAAGGGGGAGCCCTAACCAAAGTGCCGCCACGGTGGGTGCGTCGTACCAAGTGAAGTCGCCGTCAACACGCTCTAGCCAACGTGCACGCTCTTCAGGCTTGTCCAGCATGGTTAAATTCAGCTCGTCCAGCCGCCGCGCATCAAAAAACAGGGCACCATCAGCATTTACATTAATGCCTAGCAACGGGCTTTCGATGGCTACGGTCGTGACATCCAAACGTGGCGAGTCTTTAAAGACGCCAATCAAATCAGGTGCCAAACGCTCTAGCAATCCTTCTGCCATGGGAAGGCTAGCATCGCCCCAAGCGGCCTCTTGTCGCAGCCGTAAAATGGTTCCACGCACAGCGTCGGCATTTAACCGTGAAAGCTCCGCTTCAATTCGGCCGCTTAACAAGGGGGTGTCGGGTGCTTCGCTGGGGACGCTCACATCGCCGATAATAAGCTCGCCGTTTAAGCGCAGTTCTTTTTCATCTAACACCATGTAGCTACGAGCTTCCAGCGGCGCTAGATGGATATCGTAGGCGGGATACTGAAGGTTAAGGGTGTCGATGTGCAGGTGGTCACGCTGAGCGAAGTGATAAGCATCTTCAATATAGGTGTAACGGCTTTCAAGCGATGAAGGCCCTAGAGTTAGGCGGGCGAGGCCGTCGGTAAGCGTGAGCTGGTCTAACAGCGCACGCAGCCGCCAGTCACCAAAAACGCCTTCTAGGCGTAACCTAGCGCCACGCACCGCCAGCTCTCGACCGCTTTGCTGAATCACAAAAGGAGCTAACGCCAAACGCAGTTCACTGCGCCCACTCAGCGTGTAGTAGCGCCCCTGCCAACGAGGAATCGAGGGAGCAGAGACTTCGCCGACAGCTTTTTGTAAAACGCTGTCTAAGCGGGGCAGCAGTGTGCCCTCTACATCGGTGCTCAACACCCCGTGGCGGGCACGGTACGTGAGTTCTAAACGCCACGGGCGTCCTAAAAGAGGCGAGAGCAGCAGCTTTCCTTGAGATGTTAGCCACCCCTGGCGGCTCTCTGTTCGGCTGACGCG
>SKHS01000158.1 GCA_007116835.1 Halomonas sp. | reverse complement strand
GATTTCTACTGCGCGTAGTACGGCTTGATCTGCGCCGCCTGCCGCGCTTACATGGGCACCGAGATAGTGCATGGGTTTCCTTAGGTACGGCTTTAAGTAAAGCTGAATTTAACCGTGTTGGCGTCGATTATTCAAATAGCGTTGAAAGGCTTCTGGCTCATCGGTAATGGCGCTGGCTATTCCCCAGCTCCAGCGGTTTTCAAACGCGCTTGGGTCGTTGGCGGTATAACATAGAATTTCATAACCATCACGGCGCATGGCAGCGGCCTGGGTGTGCTTTAGACGCGGCCAATGGGGGTGAATGCTAAAGGCGTCGATGGCCTCGCATTGGTTACGCCACGTAGGCGGTATGCTGCCAAACAGCACGCCTAACGCGAGCACTTCTTTTGGCGCGATGTGGCGACAACGCGTCAGCGCAGTGGCATCAAACGATGACACAATCAGCCGCTCGGGCGGCAGGGCTGCCAATGCCATGGGCAGCGCAGTATCAACTAAGGCGAGTGGGTCACGGCCTTTGTTGACTTTGATTTCTAAGTTAACTCCCATGTCTAGTGCGTTTAGTAGCGCTAGCATAGCCTCAAGGCTGGCCATTTTTTCACCTGCAAACGCATCGCCAAACCAACTGCCAACATCCAATTTCTGAGCTTGTTGCCACGTCAGCTTGGCTAGTTCGCCACGCCCATCTGAACATCGATTGATATCGTTATCGTGCCAAATAACCGGCGTGCCATCCCCTAGGAGTTGCACATCCAGTTCAACCCAATCAGTGCCTGCTTGATGGGCGGCGCGCACTGCCGTTAAGGTGTTTTCAGGGGCTGCGGCCGAGTAACCGCGATGGGCAATAAGCGTAGGTAACGAGATTGCTGGATGCGTCATAGCCAGTCCGTGAGTAAGTAAACGATAAGCGTTATACCAACATGTTTAGTTAGCTTAGCATGAGTGCATGACAGTGGTGAGTCGAACAGTGTAGTGATCTTCCGTGCTAATGGCTTGATTTAAGGTGCGCAACGCGGTTGGATAGCGCCATCGTCTATTTTCAATAATTAACAATAGGAGGCCGTTTTAATGTCCAAGCGTATTCAGTTTTCTAAAACCGGTGGTTCGGACGTGCTGGAATGGGTCGATGTCGAGCCTAAAGCACCCAGTGCAGGCGAAGTGCGCATTGCTAATAAAGCTGTGGGCTTGAATTTCATTGATATTTATTTTCGAACGGGGCTCTATCCCGCGCCTTCGATGCCCTCTGGCTTGGGCACGGAGGGCGCAGGTGTTGTTGAAGCCGTAGGAGAGGGTGTTACCCACCTAAAAGAGGGTGACCGCGTTGCGTATGCTCAAGGCCCTTTGGGTGCTTACGCTGAGCTGCATACACTGCCGGCGGATAAAGTCGTCAAACTACCCGACTTTATCGACTTTGAAACCGCCGCTGCCAGTATGCTGAAAGGCTTAACCGTGCAGTACTTGCTCCGCCAAACCTATGAACTAAAGGGCGGTGAAACGATTCTTTTTCATGCGGCTGCTGGTGGTGTCGGTTCAATTGCCTGCCAGTGGGCCAAAGCGCTGGGTGTTAAGTTGATTGGTACCGTTAGCTCAAAAGAGAAAGCTGACCTTGCTATGGCCAACGGTGCGTGGGCAACCATCAACTACAGTGAAGAGAATGTTGTCGAGCGGGTGCGCGCGCTAACCAATGGCGACATGTGCGATGTGGTCTATGACTCCGTGGGTAAAGATACCTGGGAAATGTCACTGGATTGCTTAAAACCTCGTTCGTTGATGGTCAGTTTTGGCAACGCATCCGGCCCGGTAGACGGAGTGAATATTGGCATCCTGAACCAGAAAGGTGCGCTGTTTGTAACGCGCCCAAGCTTAAACGGCTACGCGGATACCCGTGAGCGCCTTGAAATGATGTGCGCCGACTTTTTTGCCATGATCGAAAGCGGCAAGGTGCGTATTGATGTCGCTAATCGCTATCCGCTTCAGGACGTAGGGAAAGCGCAGGACGCCTTGCAGAGCCGTAAAACTACGGGCTCGACCATTCTTGTGCCTTAGTCTGAATAACTGTGGAGCGTGAGGAATGAGCCAAGCGTTACCTGAACTTGTCGATGCCACCCTGACCTTGGAAAACCGCGTGGCAACGCTAACCTTGAATCGTCACGACGTGCGCAACGCGTTAACGGGCACGGCGCTGGTCGATGATATTGTTGCTACGTCTAACTGGGTGAATAAAGCCAGCGACGTATCTGTTCTCGTTATCACCGGCGCAGGGTCGGCATTTTGCGCGGGCGGAAACGTTAAAGATATGGCTGAGCGTGGCGGCGATTTTGCGGGTAATGTCGCGGAGGTTGCCGAACGCTATCGGCAAGGCATTCAGCGCATGCCACTGGCGCTGAGTAACGTCGAGGTGCCGATTATCGCGGCTGTCAATGGCGCAGCCATTGGGGCAGGGTTTGACCTGGCCAATATGGCAGATATTCGCATTGCATCCAGCAACGCCTCATTTGGTGAAACCTTCCTGAATCTGGGGATCATTCCAGGTGATGGAGGCGCTTGGTTTATGCAGCGCCAAATAGGCTATCAGCGCGCTTTTGAGCTCACCCTTTCCGGCCGAGTGATTAGCGCTGACGACGCGCTTGCTTACGGGGTGGTGCTGGAAGTGGTTGAGCCGGATGCGTTAATGACCGCCGCCATGGCGCATGCCAGCCGTATTGCAGCCCAGCCCCCCAAAGCGACCCGCTTGACCAAGCGGCTGATGAAAATGGCACCAGATATGGAGTTGAAAGCTTTTTTAGAGGTGTGTGCTGTTTTCCAGGGCATGTGCCATAACGAACCCGAACACCTAGAGGCCGTTGAGCGCCTGCTGGCCAGTATGCAGACAGCCAGTATGAAGAAATAGAGCATCTGGATAATGCGTGAATGCCTTAAAGCCTGGCCTTGCCAGGCTTTTTGCTGTCCGCCGTTGCTTTATCGCGCTGTTCTCCTGGGGCTATACGGTCGTATAGTCATCGTCTAATGTGTTGCAAGGTAGTAGGTGCGTTTGTGCGTCCCTAGGCGATGGGTGTGACAAATGTAACAACAGGGAGAGGTATATTGTATGACCATGGAAAGCATTGGGCTTACCCCTAGTATGCTGGTTTTTATCGTGTTGGGCTTAACGCTCGGCGCGTTTATGTGGGGGCGGTTTCGTTATGACTTAGTTGCACTGGCGGCATTGCTGGGGTCGGTAATGCTTGGGCTAGTACCCGCTGACCAGGCCTTTATGGGATTTGGCCATCCTGCGGTGATTACCGTGGCGGCGGTTTTGGTGCTTAGCCGTGGATTTGAGCGCTCTGGTGTGGTCGATATTATCGCTAACCAAGTGTTAAAAGTGGGCGAGCGACTGCTGCTGCAGCTACTGGCATTGGTCGGTACAGTGGTCGTGCTTTCGGGGATGATGAATAACGTAGGTGCGCTGGCGTTACTGTTGCCCGTGGCGATGCGGCTTGCTCGAGAGCACAACACATCTCCGTCGCTGCTACTCATGCCGTTGGCATTTGGTTCGCTGCTGGGTGGCTTAACCACGTTAATCGGCACGCCGCCCAATATTATTATTGCCGCCTATCGCGCCAACGTCACCGGCGAGGCGTTCGGGATGTTCAGCTTTACCCCTGTGGGCGTTGTTATAGCGCTTGTTGGTCTGG
The DNA here is from genome assembly GCA_007116835.1 of Halomonas sp. GTDB lineage: Bacteria > Pseudomonadota > Gammaproteobacteria > Pseudomonadales > Halomonadaceae > Vreelandella. The sequence continues at coordinate 197 of SKHS01000158.1, read as the reverse complement.
CGTTTATTGTGCTGGTCGGCTGGCGCTTAACCCCCAAGCGTAGCGGCCAAGCATCAACCGATGAAATGTTTGATACGGCTAATTATTTGGTTGAGCTTAAGGTGTCCGAGGATTCAAAGGCCAACGGGCTAACGCTGCACCAGTTGCACGATGAATTAGAAGAGACAATTCCCGTCTTGGCGGTAGTGCGTGACGAT
>SKHS01000284.1 GCA_007116835.1 Halomonas sp. | reverse complement strand
GGTCTTGAATCTCTTGGGGAGGCTCTTCCGTTGCGCTGGAGACAGCAAATGCAACCGCGAAGTTGATCATCGCCCCTACCGCGCCAAAGGACAGCGGTGAAATACCCATGAGCCAGTTATCTGGCGTGTTGGCAAGCATATTGGTACCTGGGATAAATAACCAGCCCAGGTAGGTGAAGATGTACAGCAGGGTAGTGATCAAGCCTGCCAGCATACCGGCAATCGCCCCTTTATTGTTCATACGCTTGGAGAAGATCCCCATCATCAGCGCTGGGAACAGCGATGCACCGGCGATACCAAAGGCAAGAGCAACGGTTTGTGCTGCAAATCCAGGCGGGTTAAGCCCAAGATAGGTTGCCAGTAAGATGGCACCACCCATTGAGATCCGTGCGGCGAGCATTTCGCCTTTTTCGGAAATTTTCGGATTGATCATTGTTTTGATCAAGTCGTGGCTGATGGCCGAGGAGATCGCCAATAGCAGGCCTGCTGCTGTGGAGAGCGCCGCGGCAATACCACCCGCTGCGATCAAACCAATAACCCAGCCTGGCAGATTAGCAATTTCGGGGTTAGCCAGTACCATGATGTCGTTGTTAACTTCTAGCTCGCTGCCTGCCCAGCCGAGGTCTGAGAAATCAGCGCTGTTGTTGTACATCTGGATACGGCCGTCGCCGTTGAGATCGCGGAACTGAATCAGACCGGTTTCTGCCCAGGTCACCATCCACTCAGGAATGTCTGGGTGATTCGTCCACTGGTCGGCAGGTGCATAGCCTTGAGCGTCCGTGGAGGTGACTTCACCGTGTTGGATGGATGACTGCAAGGCTTCTTCGACGTTTTCTACCTGTCCAGCAAGATCCGGGTAGATAGTGGTGGTCAGGTTCAAGCGAGCCATGGAGCCAACCGCCGGTGCGGTAAGGTACAGCAGTGCAATAAACACTAGCGCCCAGCCTGCAGACCAGCGAGCGTCAGCAACTTTTGGCACTGTGAAGAAACGAATGATGACGTGGGGTAGACCCGCAGTACCGACCATCAATGAAAGCGTAAACAGCACCATGTTGAGCTTGTTATCAACATCAGCCGTATAGTCCTGGAAGCCTAGCGCAGTCACCACTTCGTCGAGCTTCTGCAGTAGCGGAACGCCGGACTCAGTGTGCGTACCAAACATACCGAACATCGGAATCGGGTTGCCGGTGAGCTGCATCGCAATGAAGACCGCAGGGATCGTGTAGGCGATGATTAACACCACGTACTGAGCAACCTGGGTGTAGGTAATTCCTTTCATGCCGCCGAAAACGGCGTATAGGAAGACGATCAAGGCCGCGATCCAGATGCCCCACGTGTTGCTGACTTCCAAAAAGCGTGAGAATGCCACACCCGCACCGGTCATCTGGCCGATAACGTAGGTAACGGAAGCGACAATCAAGCAAATAACGGCCACTAGGCGTGCCGTGTTGCTGTAGAAGCGGTCACCGATAAAGTCAGGCACCGTAAACTTGCCAAACTTACGCAGGTAAGGAGCAAGCAGCATCGCAAGAATGACGTAGCCGCCGGTCCAGCCCATCAGGAAGCTGGAGTTGGCGTACCCGCCAGAGGCCAACAGGCCTGCCATCGAGATGAAAGAGGCAGCTGACATCCAGTCGGCGGCGGTGGCCATACCGTTAGTGATTGGGTGAACGCCGCCACCGGCGACATAGAAATCTTTGGTTGACCCGGCTCGTGCCCATATCGCAATACCGATATAGAGCGCAAAGGACGCGCCAACAAATAGTAAGTTAATTGCAAACTGGCTCATGCTGGCTTACTCCCCGAGGCCAAATTTTTGGTCGAGCTTATTCATTCTCCAGGCATAGAAGAAGATCAGCACGATGAACGTGAGGATGGAGCCTTGCTGAGCAAACCAGAAGCCCAAGTCAGTTCCACCAACGGGGATGCTCGCCAACAGTGGACGAAACAGGATGGCACATCCATAAGAGACGAATGCCCAAACTGCCAAGCACCCGAAGATTAACCGTACGTTGGCTTTCCAATATTCAGCAGCATTGGATTTGTCATCTGCCATTATGTTGCTCTCCAGTTGTGATTTTTAGGGTTGTAAAGTGAACTTAGGGTAGCGTGCGTTCCATCAGAGTAACCCTTCATAGAAAACCGCTCTTTTAATTGTCTGCGGTGAGTGGGTACTGCAAGTGAGTACTGTTCATAAATGCTATGAGTTGGTACCGCTTGCTGAGCCACTTGATGATGATGCTGCACTGTCCGTTTTTACTATCCGTTTTAGGTGTAGGCTATAAGCGGTCTTCAATGACGCGGTAAGCATTTAGCGAATGATTACCCTGCATAGCTCGCTGTTAATAGTGGGCAATAAATGCAGAAAATAAATCCCAGACTTTGGTATCAAAGCACTTTCAAGCGCCATTATGACGTTTTATTTTATGAATAAACAGCTGTTTTTTATGTTATTTTTTGATTTTTTGAGGGTGGTTGGCAGTGTGATGGGACGATGGTCTATAGCTCGCTAAAAAGCAATGTTTGCTACTTTTAGCAAAGGCATATTAAAAGCGTTAAGTCGTTCAAGAAAGCTGAACAAAAGGTGGAGGCAACTAGTGTTCTAATGTGTCGCTACTTTAGTCTCTCAACGAACGTCGTTGCGACGTTAGCGTTATACCCAAAAGTATAATGAAAGGTATTGGTTAAAAAATAATCACGCCTTTAGTCGTGCTTTCTAACCATTGTGCTTAAGATCATCACGCTTAAGTGAGGGCCATTATGATTGAAGTTGATCTTTCCCAGCTGCCTTTCACGCTAATTGATGAAGAGGGGCGTGATCATGTTCGCCGAGGCATGGATATTGCCTACTTTGATCGTGACGAAATTATTCTCGAAACGGGCCAGGTGGGTGAGTCTGTTTTTTTGATTCATAAAGGCGAAGTCGCTGAGCTAAACCCTACGTTGCCAGCATCTAGTGCGCGGATAGGGCACTACACGGCCGGTGATCTGTTCGGCGCAATCAGTATTTTAAATGGCAAAAGCCGCTACCGCTTTCAAGCTGAGCAAGAGTGCTTGTGCTATGTGATGCCCAAGGCACTTTTTATGAAGCTGTGCCGCCGCCATCCTGACTTTGAGCACTTTTTTAAGCAGTCGTTATCTCACAAGGCTCGGCTGTTGACGGAAAAACGCGCCGAAGGCGGCGTGACCATGGCGGGCTTTATGCTGGCTAAAGTCAGCGAATGTATGCGCGATCCCTTGACGGTCGATGACTCCGTGACTATTGCCACGGCCGTGCGCAAGCTCAATGAGAGCCATGCCGATAGCCTGCTGGTGAACACGCCGAGCAAAATTGGCATGGTGACGAAAACCGATTTGCTCAACGGATTGATACTCGACAACTGTCATCATGACTCGCCGGTAGAAGCAGTGGCCCACTTTTCGCTGGTGACCGTGACGCCGCAGCAGTACTTATTTGAAGCGTTGGTGTTAATGACACGGCATAAAGTGGCGCGGGTAGTGGTCATGGAGCAAGGCGCGCTTAAAGGCGTGGTAGAGCTGACAGACGTGCTGAGCTTCTTTTCCAGCCGTAGCTATGTGGTCAGCCTACAAGTCGAACAAGCCAGTAACCTGGAGGAACTGGCCGCTGCTAGTCAGCGTACCCCCGAGCTGGTCAACGCGCTGATGGCACAGGGGGTAAAGCTACGCTTTGCCATGGATTTGCTAGCAGCGCTTAATGGCCGAATTATGAACAAGGCGTGGTCGTTTATTATTCCTGAACAGTACCACGCGCAAAGCTGTCTCATGGTGATGGGCAGTGAGGGGCGCGGCGAACAGATTCTTAAAACAGACCAAGATAACGGTTTGATTTTGGAAGATGGCAGCGACT
>SKHS01000162.1 GCA_007116835.1 Halomonas sp. | reverse complement strand
GTTCTCCGCAGCGCGGTTTTACGACAGCGCGCTATAAAACGACGCGAATTTCAACATAACGCTAATATAAGAACGCGGAGAACATCACATGCTTGATATGCTCAATGAGCTCCTCTGGGGAAGAGTACTACTCGTACTGCTGGTGGGCGTTGGTATCGGTTTTACCGTTGCATCTCGCTTTGTGCAGTTTCGTTATTTTGGCCAAATGTTTCGCATACTGGGGTCGGGACAGGCCTTTAAGCGTAATAAACACGGCCACTTAAGTTCGTTTCAGGCACTTGTTCTGTCCGTGGCGGGTCGCGTGGGTGGCGGTAATATTGCCGGCGTGGCGGTCGCGATTACGTTAGGTGGCCCAGGGGCTATTTTCTGGATGTGGCTGGTGGGCCTGATGGGGATGGCGACCAGCTTTTTAGAGTGCACCCTGGCGCAGACCTACAAAGAAGCGGAAGGCGATGGCACGTATCGCGGTGGCCCGGCGTACTACATCGTTAAAGGATTAGGCAAACAGTGGCGCTGGCTGGCGGCGTTTTACTCGGTGCTATTGCTGCTAACCTTTGGCTTTGCCTTTACCGCACTGCAATCCTATGCGGTAGCGACCTCGTTTGGTGACGCCTTCGGTGTGCCGGTGCTTTACAGTGGCATTGCCCTGGCCATGCTGGTAGGGCTGATTATTTTTGGTGGTATCAAACGTATCGCGCGCATCTCGGAGTATTTGGTGCCCTTTATGGCGGTTAGCTATATCGCCATTGCGCTGCTGATTATTGCCATGAACATTGGTGAAATCCCCAGCGTTATTGCGCTAATTGTAAAAAGTGCCTTTGGCCTTGAACCGGTGGTGGGTGGCGGTATTGGTGCGGCCATTATGATGGGCTTAAAGCGTGGCCTGTTTTCTAACGAAGCGGGTCTGGGCAGTGCGCCCAATGTGGCGGCGGTAGCCTACGTACCGCACCCAGCCAACCAAGGTATTGTGCAGGCGTTTTCGGTGTTTATCGATACCGTGATTATCTGCTCGGCCACGGCATTTTTGATTCTGCTCAGTGGTGTGTACGACCCGGCCACAGGCGCTGGCGTTGAAGGTATCGCCCTCACTCAGGCGGCACTTGCCGACCATGTAGGCGAATGGGGTCGCACCTTTGTTAGTCTCGCGCTGCTGCTGTTTGCGTTCAGTACTATTTTGTACAACTACTACCTGGGCGAGAACAGCCTCAACTTCTTTAGCCGCGACAACCAGAATCTGTTTAATGCTTTCCGAATCGCCATTGTGTTGCTGGTGTGCTGGGGGGCGACCACTGATCTTGGCACTGTGTTCGGCTTTGCCGATGTCACTATGGGCCTGCTGGCAGTGGTCAACCTTATGGCGCTGATTCTGCTGTTCAAGTGCGGCCTACGCATCCTTAACGATTACGATAGTCAGCGTCGTCAGGGCATCAAACAGCCGATTTTCGATGCCAATCAACACCCAGATCTTGAGCTAGATCCGAAAGCCTGGGAGCTGGAGCCTGAAGAGGTCGAAGCGTTAAAGCAGCGTCTGGAAAGCGCGCCTGCTAAGTAAGCCCTCGCATGCACGAACGCTATTAGATAAGGAGAGACTATGCCCCGCGTACTCATTCTCTACACCGGCGGTACCATCGGTATGCAGCCATCGCCACATGGGTATGTGCCCTGCGCGGGGCTGGCCGAGCGTTTAGCAATACATTTATCGGTAGGTGATCCTGACAGTCTACCTACGTTCGATGTGGTTGAAATGCAGCCGTTGATTGATAGCGCCGAGCTAATGCCCGATGCCTGGAACCGTTTAGTGGCACAGTTAGAAAGCCACTGGCAAGCATACGATGGATTTGTGGTGCTACACGGTACCGATACTATGGCGTATAGCGCCGCCGCGCTGTCGTTTATGCTTGGCGCACTCAACAAGCCGGTGATTTTCACCGGCGCCCAAATTCCTTTGGGGGAGCTTCGTAGCGATGCGCTGAATAATCTCGTTAGCGCACTGCAATTGGTGGTCCATCCCGCAACACCTTGTGAAGTAAGTCTGGTTTTTCACGACCGACTCCTGCGCGGTAATCGTGCGCGCAAGGTGCGCACTCAGGGCTTAGATGCCTTTGACTCTCCTAATTTCCCCTGGCTTGCCGAGCTTGGCATCGGTATGACATTTCCACAGCCCTCTGCGCTACTGAGTGGACTGCCTAACTTTGCGCCCATCGAGGTGGATGATGAGGCGGTAGCCATCTTGCCACTTCATCCAGGCATGTCGCTGCGCCGCGCCAAGTTGCTGCTGGCCGATGAACGCCTAAAAGGCTTGATTCTGCATAGCTACGGCGTGGGCAACCCACCTAGTTTTGAAGGCGAGCTGTTAAAAGCGTTAACGGCTGCAAATGAAAGAGGGGTCGCACTGCTCAACGTGACTCAGTGTGCCCAAGGAGAAGTCGTACAGGGAGCCTACGCCACCGGCGCGGCGCTGAACCAAGCCGGTGTGATTGCGGGAGGCGATATTACGTTAGAAGCCGCTATGGCGAAGCTCACGGTACTGCTAGGTCGTGGAGTGAGCGGCCCTGCACTGCGCAAGGCTCTTGGCGGCTCGCTACGAGGCGAGTGCAGCTAACGAATTGCTTGTTAATGCTTTTTTACCTTCCAAATTCGCCAGGTCAGGGTGGCTATAATTAGTGCACCCAAGGGGGCTATCACGGCGGCGGCAACGTTGGGTTCGATACCAACACCTAGCGCTCTTAAGCTTTCTAGCCCTAATTTCATTAAGCTGAAAATGTAGTAGCTGATGACAATGATCGAAAGCCCTTCAACGGCCTTTTGGATTTTTAGCTGGCTACTCGCGCGGGCATCTAAGCTCTGCAAGATTTTGTAGTTTTGCCTCTCGATTTCTACTTGGGTGCGGGTACGCAACAAGTCGTTTAAGCGTGTGGCACTGGTGGCCAGGGTTTCTACTCGGCGGTTCATGGCATCGCAGTAACGCACAGCAGGCTCAAATCGACGCAAAATAAACATGCCAAGCCGAGGGTAGTTACCTATCCGTTCCTCGCGTAGCTCATTGATGCGCGCCAACACGATGTTGGCATAGGCATCCGTCGCGCTAAATCGTTGGCGTGTTTGTACACCGCAGCGTTCGAGTTTTGCCGAGAGCAGCGTCAAGGCGTTGAGCAGCGGTTCGGCAGGTGGGGTGTGCTGTTCAGCGTGTTGATGAGAGAGTGCGGACAGCTCATTTTCGTAGTGTTGCAGTTCACTGCTGAGCGCTTTGGCTTCCGGTAGCGCCAGCATGGCCATTATGCGGTAAGTCTCGATATCAAATAAGCGTCTCGCCATCCTGCCCAGTCGGTAGCTATCCAGATGATCGTTCACCATCAGTAACCGGTTTCTTTGCTGATCATCCAGATTGAAATCGCTCCACACCGTGGCATCACCGCCGCCCACCTTTGAACCCGCGGGCTGATCTAGTCCATAGGCGTCCACACTGCCTGCCCAGCGGTTAGCAGTTTCAACGCGCAATACGCTGGCACTGATGATTTGCTCGGAAAACTCTGCTAGCACACAGGCTAAAAAAGTAGGCGGTGTTGGCCATAGTCGAGGGTTGCTATTGTTGTCGTGCTTAATGGTCAGCGTAAAAAATTCGGTGTGGCGCTCCCATTTTACCGAGCAGCCTTGGCAGCTGACTATTTGTTGCACCTGATCGGGAGTGACCGTGACTTCGGCCACCTCTGCTAGGCGGTTTAGCAACGTATTAACGTCATCGCCTTCAAGCGTAAAGGCGTAATGATGAAGACAAGCAGGCCCCTCAAAATAAATGGGAGGCCTCGCGTGGAGCTCGTTATGTAATGCTGTGTGTTGAACATGCATGAAGCAAATTACCTAGTCTATTGT
>SKHS01000201.1 GCA_007116835.1 Halomonas sp. | reverse complement strand
TGGCTGGGGTGGCGTAAACTGCCATCGCTTACGCTTAACCCCGCAACCGACCTAGACTGCCTGGGTTTATTCTCCAGCCTGTGGGCCTATGGTATTGCCTTGGCGCGCGCTCACCCACCCACGCCCGCCATGTCGCCCTTTCATGCCTTAACACAGCACACCGTTGACCAGGAAGCGCATGCCACGCTACCTAACGTGGTGCTCGTGCAGAGCGAATCGTTTTTTGACCCACGCCCCTGGTGTCACGAAGTCGCTGTCGACTTACTGCCGCATTACGATGCCACATGCGCCGAAGCGCTGCGCAACGGAACGCTAAATGTGCCAGCCTGGGGAGCGAACACGGTACGTACCGAGTGCGCCGTGTTAACAGGGCTAGCGCCAGAGGCTTGGGGGGCGCGCCAATTCAATCCCTATCGCACACTGTCACGCCACACAATGCCTAGCATTGCCAGTGCCTTTAAAGCGCAAGGCTACCGCACCGTTTGTGTGCACCCTTACCCTGCTACCTTTTATATGCGCGACAGCGTCATCCCCAAACTGGGCTTTGAAACGTTCATCGACATCAACGCATTTGAAAGCCAGGATAAGCATGGTCAGTACATTGGCGACCAAGCCGTTGCACGAAAGGTTGGACGCCTGCTTGAAGATGACGATAATAGGCCACTGTTTGTCTTTGTGATCACCATGGAAAACCATGGTCCGTTACACTTAGAGGCACCCGATAAAGCGCACCGAGCGAAAACATTGCCAACGGCAGCGTGGCCGCTAGCAAATTATTTGCGTGACCTAGCTGTTTACCTGCACCATTTAGGTGAGGCAGACCACATGTTAGGCAGCGTGAAGACGGCGCTAGCATCAGCGTCACGACCAGGTTTACTGGGATGGTACGGCGACCACGTCCCCATCCTGCCCGAAGCATACAGGCACTATTCGCCGCCTGATGGCAGTACGCCGTATATGATATGGTCAACGCAATCCGATAGCGCTTTACATGGTCATTCAAGCCATAATTTATATAGTAATTCGCACGACCAACCGCCAGCTATATTAGAGTCGTGTTCGCTATCCGCCAACGAACTTGGTGTTCAGCTATTTAAACAGGCGTTTGGACGCGCTATAAGTAGCGATGTGATCAAGGCAGAACCAGAACCTCAGGAGCAAGAATGACTAAACGCGTTGCCATCATCGGCGCCGCCCATCGTTTCCCCGGCACGACCCCTGAAACGTTCTGGCAGGACCTGCAAGCCGAAAAAGACCTCGTCACCCAAGTTGCTCCAGACCGCTGGAGCCACGATGCCTATTGGCATCCAGATAAACGCCATCCAGGCACTAGCATTACCTTTGCTGCTGGCAGCCTAGGCGATATAAGCGGTTTCGACGCAGCGTTTTTCGGCATTTCGCCCCGTGAAGCGGCGAACATGGACCCGCAACAGCGCATGCTGCTAGAACTTACCTGGGAAACCATGGAAAACGCGGGCATTGTGCCCAGTAGTCTTCGCGGCAGCCAGTGCGGCGTTTTCCTTGGCGTCGCCAGCCTTGATTACTCTTACCGCATGGCTGACGACATGGCGTCCATTGACGCGTCGACGGCAACGGGCAACACCTCTAGCATTGCCTCTAACCGCCTCTCATATGTGTTCGACTTACATGGCCCCAGCATGTCGCTGGACACCGCCTGTTCGTCCTCGATGGTTGCGTTTCATCAAGCCTGCCAAGCTATCCGCAGCGGTGAAACCAACATGGCACTGGCCGGTGGCATCAGCCTGCACCTGCATCCGTATGGCTTTATTATCTTCTCAAAAGCCAGCATGCTCTCGCCCACTGGGCGCTGCCAGGTCTTTGATGAAGCGGGTAACGGCTATGTACGCTCGGAAGGCGCCGGGCTGTTTTTGCTCAAAGATTACGACCAGGCAATAGCCGATGGCGACACGATTTTAGCGGTCGTGGCGGGATCAGCCGTGAATACCGATGGTCACAAATCCGGCCTTACCGTGCCCAACCCCAGTGCACAAATTGAATTAATGCGTCGTGCCTATGAACAGGCGGGCATTACCCCGGATGAGATCGACTACCTTGAAGCCCATGGCACCGGCACCGCGGTTGGCGACCCGATAGAAACCCGCGCGATTGGCGAAGCGCTGGGCAAATTCCGCAAAACGCCGCTGTTGATTGGCTCGGTAAAAAGTAACGTTGGTCACCTGGAAACAGCCTCTGGCGTGGCCGGGCTTGCCAAAGCGCTTTACAGCCTGCAGCACCGTGAAGTGCCCGCGACCATTGGCATTCGTAAGCTCAATCCGCTCATCAAATTTGATGAATGGAACATTAGCGTGGTCACTAAAGCCCAGCCACTTAAAAAACAGGGTCGCTTGGTGATTGGCATTAACTCGTTTGGCTTTGGCGGCGCAAATGCCCATGTCATTTTGGAAAGTGCCCCAGAACAGCCAGCGCCCGCACGACAAGCACCCGATAGCGCGCTGCCTATTCGTATCAGCGCCCGCAGCCAGGAAGGGCTTGCCGACAATGCACGTGCACTAGCCAGCCACTTGCGCAACAGCGGCCAAGCCTTTTACGACATCGCCCACACGCTGCACAACCATCGTGAACAACACGCCTTTGGCGCGCTTTGCTTTGCCCAAACGCCAGAAGCCGCTGCCAGCGCGCTAAGCCAGTTCGCCGAAGGTGAAGCAAGCCAGACCGTGACGCTTGAACGCTTAGCCAACCCGCGTGGCCCAGTCTTTGTTTACGACGGCAACGGCTGCCAGTGGGAAACCATGGGGAAAGACTTGCTCGATAGCGAACCGGTGTTTAGCGATGCTATCGACCGCGTAGATGCCCTGTTCCAACGACTCGGTGACTTTTCACTGCGCGACGAACTTGCTGGCCGCAACCAGCAAGAGACCAGCGAAGGCCGCTTTGAACGCACCGAAATTGCCCAGCCAGCGCTATTTGCCTTACAAGTTGCCTTGACCGAATGGTTTAAATCCAAAGGCATCGTGCCCACCGCCGTTTTCGGCCACAGCGTTGGTGAGGTCGCCGCCGCTTGGGCATCTGACGCACTCAGCTTGGAAGACGCGGTAAACGTTATTTACTACCGCAGTTTCTACCAAGGCAAAACCCGTGGTCTAGGGGAAATGACCGCAGTTGCCATGAGCGCAGAAGAGATTGCGCCATGGCTTGAAAAGCCCGACTTCGACAAGGTGAGCCTCGCAGGCATCAACAGCCCCAAAGGCATTACGTTAGCAGGTGACCGAGAGCAGCTGACAGCGCTTGAAACTGCCCTTAGCGCTCAAGATATCTTTGCTAAACGCCTGCCGCTGGATTACGCCTTCCATAGCCCTGCCATGGACAGCATTAACGCCGGCGTCGTGGAAGCGCTAGCTAACATACAACCGCGCGCCACCAAAATTCCCTACCTGTCCACCGTTACTGGTGCTGTCAGCGAAGGCAGCCAGCTTGATGCCCACTACTGGTGGCTCAACATTCGCGAGCCAGTGCTGTTTGCCGATGCGGCAACAGCGCTGATCGAGCAAGGCTACAACGTCTTTATCGAAGTTGGCGCGCACCCTATTTTACGCCGCTATTTAAACGAATCCCTACGCCAACAAGAACGTAGCGGTTTAGTACTAGGTACAATTGAACGTCACAAGCCAGGCGTAGACGGCTTAACCCGCAGCCTTGGCCAACTGATGCTTAGCGGGTTACATCTGGCAAGCCATCACTTCTTTCCCGTAGAAGGCCAGCGCGTTCTGCTGCCACGTTACTCGTGGCAGCGCACCCATCTCTGGGTACAGGGCACCAATGACGGCCAGGGTCTGCTTTCGCGCTATTACCAGCACCCACTGCTGGGCTACCCGCTTGCACAGCAAGACCAC
>SKHS01000141.1 GCA_007116835.1 Halomonas sp. | reverse complement strand
TAAACGGGTTTCCGCCCTGGCTTTCAATCCACTCGGCAAGCGTGGCCCCCACCGGGTCGTCCGGCACCGCAAACGGCAGCCGTGTAATCACCACATGGGTGAGATAGTCGCCAGGTAAGTCGATACCTTCAGCAAAACTGGCCAAGCCAAAAATGATGCTTCCATTGCCATCATCAACAGCCATACGATGACGCTCAAGCAATTCACGCTTGGGTAGCGCATCTTGTGCCAGCACCCGACGTTTTGTAGCCGCAGGCAAGGCTTTTTCTACCGCGCGCAGCTGCGCCCGAGAAGAGAACAGCACTAGCGCAGCTTCGTCGTCCCCTAATTGGGTCACAAAGTTAACAATGGCACTTTCGTGGGCATCGCGATCACTAGGGTCGGTCGCCTCTTTGGGCACGCGCAAAATGGCATTGGCGTAATCAAAGGGGCTCGGTAACGCCTGATAGCGATAGCGGCTTGCTAACCCAGCGCGCTCCTGAATACGCTCAAACCGCCCTAATGCAGTCAGCGTTGCCGACGTCACTACCGCACCATGACAGCGCCCCCACAAATGTTTCGCAAGGGTATGCGCCGCGGATACCGGACTTGCCGAAAACTCTATTTCTGGCTCCCCCGCCACACGGCTAAGGGTAATCCAGCGGGCGCTAGGCGGTGCGTTGGCAGCATCCTGCTCACTGAACGCTTGCCAAAGTGCATGGGCATCCAGAGAACGCCCATGCAGCAGCGCAATCAGCGGCAACCATGTCTCAGCCTGCTCTCTATCCAAGCCTGTTTGCTTATCTGGGTCGAGGCTTTCACGCAAGATGTCACTTATGCTTTCCAGGCTGCGTGACAGCGTGGCAAACATCACCAACAGCTGCTGGGCTTGTTCGCGAAGCGCTTCAGGCACTTGGCCTTTCTCAAAGCGCAGCTGATGGTTAGCCTCTTCATCCGAGAGGCCGTTTTCTCGCCCGGCCAGCTGGTGGCCCATGCTAAACACATCGCCCAAGGCAGGCTCTAAACTATGCAGCAACTCAGGCAACCCAGCGAGCAAGCGCGCAATTGTCGGTTGAACCGCCAACCCCTGATGCAGATCCGTCAAACTGCTCTTCAGCGTTTTAAGCCAACGCAAACAACCGTGCACCGCAAAGCGATGAGCAAAGTGATAAAGCGCTTTATCAGGCAGATGATGGCCTTCATCAAAAATGAAAATGCAGTCGGCAGGGTCCGGCAAAATAGCACCGCCACCCAGCGCCAGGTCAGCAAGCACCAGATCATGGTTGGCGACGATAACATCGGCGTTTTCCAGCTCACGACGTGAGCGGAAAAAGGCGCAAGCACCAAAATGACCGCAGCGACGACCGGTACACTGACGATGATCCACCGTTAGTTGCCGCCAATGTCCGTCATCAATCGACGCCGACCACGTGTCTCGATCACCTTCCCATTCACCTTTGCCGTAAGCCTCGGCCATATCTGTGGCTAACACGGCAAAGTCGCTGCTATGGGCGTGAAGTGACTGCTCAAACAGCGACAATGTAGGGTTGGGTTCAGCGCCTTCTAACGCCTGATCAAGACGTGCAACGCAGACGTACCTGCCACGCCCTTTTGCCAGGGCGTAACGAAAGGTAATACCACTATGACTGGCAAGCGAGGGCAGGTCTTGATTAAGCACCTGCTCTTGCAGTGCCACCGTGGCAGTGGAAACAATTAATCGCTTGCCCTGCGCTTTGGCAATTGGCAAGGCAGAAATCAGGTAGGCAAGCGTTTTACCGGTGCCGGTACCCGCCTCAAGCACACATACATGATCATCGTTTGTACGCTTGCCTTCGCCATCCTGCTCAATCCCCCCCAGGGTACGGGCGATTTCTGCGATCATCAGACGCTGACCGTAGCGTGGTGTCAGCTCAAGCTTTTCCACCACGCGACGATAAGCAGCTTGAATATCACTTTTCAGCGCATTATCAAGCATGTGCGTTACAGCATGCCTTCCGGCGGGTGTTCGCAGGGCAACTTGGCGTTAACATAGCGCTCAATTTCTGGCAGCGAGAAGGCATCTTCTTCGCCAACAAAGCTAATTGAAACGCCCTTAGCACCTGCACGCCCAGTCCGCCCAATGCGGTGAACGTAATCTTCAGGATCTTCCGGCAAGGTGTAGTTGATCACGTGACTGACATCTTCAATATGAATGCCACGACCGGCTACATCGGTTGCCACCAGCACTTGAATGTCTCCCTCGCGGAAGCTTTCCAAGGTTTTGATGCGCTGATTTTGTGGTACATCGCCGGATAGCATAGCGACGCTCACGCCTGCTTTTTTCAACAAATCATCAAGCTTGCGTACAAGGTCACGACGATTACCGAATACCATCACACGTTCGAAGCTTTCCTGCGTTAGCAGGTTAATCAGCAACCGCTGTTTATCCTCATCTGACACAAGATAAACACGCTGATCGATATCTGCCTGATTTTCAACGGTGACTTCGATCTCTACGTGGGCAGGATCAAGCGTCCACTGGCTTGCCAGGTTCAAGATATCGTCAGTAAAGGTTGCCGAGAACAGGAACGTTTGACGCTCCTCTTTCTTAGGCGTGTAGCGAATAATGCGCTTCACATCGGGAATAAAGCCCATAGAAAGCATGCGATCCGCTTCATCCAATACCAATACTTCGACTTCAGAGAGGTCGATATCACGCTTCTGATGGAAATCCAGCAAGCGCCCTGGTGTGGCCACCAAAATATCAATCTTCTTGCCTAGGCTCTCGCGCTGCTTTTGATAATCCATACCACCGACAACACTCGCCACATTAAGCTGTGTAAAACGGGCAAGCGCTTTGGCATCTTTTTCAATTTGCAGTGCCAGTTCCCGAGTAGGCGCAATAATCAACGCACGGGGTGCGCCTGGCTTTTGGCCATCTGGGGTTGGCTCTTCCAGAAAATAAGCCATTACCGAAATCAAAAAAGCAGCGGTTTTTCCGGTGCCTGTTTGCGCCTTACCGACAATATCGCCACCCAGCAGCGTGTGACGCAGCGCCTCTGACTGAATAGGCGTGCAATATTCAAACCCTTGGGCATGAATCGCGCGCATTAAAGGCAGCGGCAGATCAAAGTCATGAAAGCGCCACTTGCCGGCAACGGCGGGCACCTGAAACTGACGAAGATCCCAGTTCGATTGACGACGACGCGGTTTCCGACGGCGACGTTTTGGCTTGCGGTTCTGGGCCGATGCTGTGGTCTGTTCCGACTCGCTCATAGGCTGTGTATCTGTCCATTGCTGTGGATGTTAGGCATCACGAAGCGCACATTGTACCAGGGGTTGGCGATAAGAGCGCGCCCTGCTGTCGAAGGAGCATACTTGCCTGTTAGAATGAAACGTAAATTAACTCAAGGAGCGCGATATGACGCGTAAGAAAAAGACTCGTTCACTGGCAGATAAAGTGACTATCCGCACCGGACGCCGCAAAGATTACAAAAAATGGCGTCATGATAACCCTGATCAGGTGGCCCCCTCACGCCGTTTTGTGGCTAAAAAGCAGCAGCAGCGCAAGCTGCAAGCGGTGCGTAAGTTAGCACGCCAGCAAGAGGGGCAAAACATTGCCATCCATCCTGAGAAAAAAGAAGGAGAAGACCCTTCTGGAGAACGTTCGTAATGCGCTTGGTCTCGTTCAATATCAATGGCATTCGGGCACGGCTGCATCAGCTTCAGGCGCTGATTGACACCCAGCAGCCAGATGTTATTGGTCTGCAGGAAACCAAAGTTCAAGACAGTGAATTTCCTTTGGCTGACGTTGAAGCCATGGGCTACCACGTTTTTTATTACGGTCAAAAGGGCCATTATGGGGTTGCCCTACTGTGTCGGCAAAAACCCCAGACGGTTTTTTATGGTTTTCCTGATG
>SKHS01000021.1 GCA_007116835.1 Halomonas sp. | reverse complement strand
CGCTCCACAGAGGAGTCAACGTAGCGTGAGGTGCCGCCAGCAGAGGTCTCTTCTCCGAGCACATGCCAAGGCTCAATGGCTTGGCGCAGTTCAATATCCAGCATCGGAGTATGCAATCGTCCGTGAACGGGGAAGCGGAATTCAAGAAACGGCGTGAACCATTCACGTTTAAAACCGAAGCCATGATGACTCAGGTCACTCAGTACATCGCCTAAGTCTTCCCACAAATAGTGGGGCAGCATCCAGCGATCCTGCAACGCGCTTCCCCAACGCACGGGCTTAGCACGATAGGGCGCTTTCCAGCAGCGGGCGACAAGCGCACGAATCAGCAGCATCTGCATTAAGCTCATGCGTGCGTGGGGTGGCATCTCAAAGCCGCGTAGCTCTAAAAGTCCTAAACGGCCGCTGTCACTATCTGGCGAGTAAAGTTTATCAATACAGAATTCAGCACGATGGGTGTTGCCGGTTAAGTCGGTGAGCAGGTGGCGCAGCAAGCGGTCCACTAGCCAGGGCTGAACGACGTCTCCTTCTGGCATTTGTTGTAATGCAATTTCCAGCTCGTAAAGCGCCTCATGGCGAGCTTCATCAACACGCGGTGCCTGGCTGGTGGGGCCAATAAACAGGCCTGAAAAGAGATACGAAAGGCTTGGGTGGTGCTGCCAATAAGTGACTAGGCTTGCCAGTAAGTCCGGGCGGCGCAGGAAGGGCGAGTCCTCGGGCGTAATACCTCCAAGGGTGACATGGTTGCCGCCGCCAGTGCCCGTATGGCGGCCATCGAGCATGAATTTTTCGGTGCATAAACGCGCTAGGCGAGCTTCGTCGTACAACCGCTCGGTCTGGGCAACCAGGGTTTTCCAGCTAGCCGCTGGCATGATGTTAACTTCGATAACACCTGGGTCGGGGGTGATCATAAAGCTTTCAAGCCGTGGGTCTCGAGGCGGCGAGTAGCCCTCGATCATCACTGGGCAGCTAAGCGTTCGTGCGCACTCTTCAATACTGCTGAGCAAGTCCAAGTAGTGTTCTAGCCGGGTGAGCGGCGGCAAAAAGATATGCAGACGACCGTCACGGGGCTCTATGCACAGACTGGTATGAATCACTTTATGATCGCGGTCATTCTCGGGAAGGGGCTGCTGCTGAACGGCTTCACCTTCGGGATGGCTCAGGCTGGGGTGGAGGCTTTGGCCATGGCGCTCGACGCTACTCAAGCGGTGTTGTTCGGCGTGTCGTCTGGCGACTTCGCCGTGAATGTCGCCAATTTCCGGTCGTGGCGCAAACAGTGATTCAGGCTGAGGCTGCTCCTCTGGGTCTGCCCAGGGCAGTGAGGAAAGTGGCAGGCGCAGGCCCATGGGGGAGTCGCCAGGCACCAAAAATAGATGATCGCGTTTGAGCGGCCAGCGCCCACTTTCCCAGCGATGCGACTGGGCCACTGAATGACGCAGTGGCAGTGCATAACCAACAACTGCCGCTAAATCCTGCTCAAGCAGTCGTGCCAGGCGGCGGCGTTCAGCGTCATCTTTTAAATCGGCTTTGCGTGGATCAATGCTGACCGGGAGCGTTTGCTCTTTCCAAAGATAGTAGTAGGCGTCTTCAAAAGCCGGTATCCAGTAACGCGTGGCCACCCCTAGGCGTTCGCTAAGCGCCTGGGTAAAGCGCTGTGCCATGGTGTCATCAACGTCTACGTTGGGAGCGCCCTCCATACAGGCAAGCCATTTGGGATCGCGCCAGAGCGGTACGCCATCTTTGCGCCAGTAACACGCTAGTGCCCAGCGGGGCAGCGGCTCACCAGGATACCACTTGCCCTGCTGCTGCTGAATAACGCTGCCAGGAGCATAAGCTTCCTGCAAACGGCTCAGCAATACTTCGGCCCGTTCACGTTTATGGTCACCAAGCGCCTCAATGTTCCACTGTGGGCTTTCCATGTCATCAACGGAGACAAACGTGGGTTCGCCGCCCATGGTCAGACGAACGTCCTGCTGATTGAGCGCTTTATCGACGTGGTCACCCAGCTGCAAAATTTCCTGCCACTGCTGTTCACTGTAGGGTTTGGTGACGCGTGGGTCTTCGTGGATACGCTCGACGCGCATTTCTACACTAAACTCTACCTCGCATTTATCAGAAAAACCGGTAATAGCGGCGGCGCTTCCGGTTGTCGGTGTGGCAGCAAGGGGAATGTGGCCTTCTCCAGCAAAGAGGCCAGACGTTGGGTCTAGGCCAACCCAGCCCGCGCCGGGTAGAAAAACTTCTGTCCAGGCGTGTAGGTCGGTGAAGTCGACCTCTGTGCCGCTCGGGCCATCAAGCGCTTTGACATCAGGGGCTAACTGAATCAAATAGCCCGATACAAAGCGGGCAGCAAGCCCCAAGTGCCGCAAAATCTGAACCAGAAGCCAGGCACTGTCGCGACAGGAGCCGCTGGCCAGGGTCAATGTCTCTTCACAGCTCTGAACGCCCGGCTCCATGCGTACCAGATAGCTAATGTCGTTCTGAAGGCGCTGATTAAGAGCCACTAAGAAATCAACGCTCACAGTGGGCTCTCTGGGAACTTCCTTAAGCCAAGCCATCAGCTGTGGACCTGCCTCTGTGACTTCAAGATAAGGCCCCAGCTCTTTGCTGAGCGCTTCGGGGTAGGCAAACGGGATTTTTTGCGCTATATCGTCGAGGAAAAAATCAAACGGGTTAATCACGGTCATCGGGGCGATAAGCTCGACCGCAATGGTTAGTTCTTGGCGGGGTTCAGGAAACACAATGCGGGCATTAAAGTTTCCAAACGGGTCCTGCTGCCAGTTTAGATAATGATCGTTTCCAGAAATGTTCAGCGAGTAGGCATCAATATGAGTGCGGCAGTGAGGTGCAGGACGCAGACGGACAACATGGGGTGACAGATTCACCGGGCGATCAAAGTGATACGTCGTTCGGTGATACAAGGCAACACGAATGGTCATAAGCCATCCTCTACAGTAGGTCTTTATCAACCGATTCGTACGTAAGACGCCTCGGTTAAGCGAGGTAAGTAACGGCAGTATCGTTGTAGTTAAGCTTTTTTGCAGCTGCAAAATGCACTACGTCGTTTAAGAAGTGTGAAAAACATAAAATGCACCATTAAGGACAGTTTTATGCACTTTTTTGGTGCTTTTTAGTGTGGTGATAAGTCGAAGTATCAAGCGCCACTTAAAAATAACGGCTTAGGCGCCGTGCTGAGAGAGTATGAAGAGAGCGTGAAGGGAGTGTAGCGTTAAGAAAAACCTTTTAGCGTTGAAATATCGAAAAAGATGGTATGTATTTTGCGTGCTTATATGTGACGAGAACAGCGTACATTGCACGCGGCAGGCCTACACTGCGTTTAGGGAGTTCTAAGTTTTAGAAAGTTCTTGGGTTTAGAAAATTCTAAGTTTTAGGAAGTTCGACGTTTGAGGAAGTTGCCGCTTCCACCCCTGCGCTAGGAGAGCGCCCATGAGCCAAGTGAATTGGAATAACTATGCTTGCCGTGACTATTACGATGAGTTACTAGCGGCGCCAGGCAAGCCACGTGCCTCGGCTGATGAACTGTGCAATATGTTGGCAAGGTTTAGTGCAGAAGAGCTAGCCGAACGTAAAACCGCCGCAGAAATTGCTATTCGCACGATGGGGATCACGTTTACCGTCTATTCAGAAGGTACGATGATTGATCGGGCATGGCCTTTTGATATCGTGCCGCGAATTATTCCCGCCAGTGAGTGGCGTAAAACAGAAGCTGGCTTGAAGCAGCGTGTCCAGGCGCTTAACCTGTTTATTGATGATCTTTATCATGATCAAAAAGTAATTAAAGACAAAGTGTTACCTGCTGAAGTCCTGAATCCGTGAAGTCGGCGCCGACACTTTCCCTATCAACGCCAGTACGTATTTTTTGATCACCGAT
>SKHS01000159.1 GCA_007116835.1 Halomonas sp. | reverse complement strand
TCAATACACGCGTCTGAATACCAAAGTACCGGACGCTGATAGCGATCTCGCCCGTTAAGCTCTGCCATTTGATCTAGGCTATCGCGCATTTGCGCTAATCCACCTTGATCACCGGCAAGCGCTCGCTGCCAGCCTAGCACCCCTTGAGCAGAAATTTGCCACAACTGCAGATCAGGCGTGCCGGTCATTGCCGCCGCGCGCTCGGCATGCCTAGCTGCCAAATGTACATGACCAAGCTGTCGATATAGCGCCGCAGCAAACATCAACGCCATGGCAAGCGTCCCAGGGTGGCCGATCTTTTCCGCTAGCCGAATAGCTGATGACACATGTCGCTCTGCACGCTGGTAATCGCCACGTAAGCACAACGCCCAGCCTTGGAAGCAGGCAGCGGTTACCTGTGGGTGATCAGAGAACGGTAACCACTCGATCATCATTGGCGCATTGAGAGGGTCAATTTCATCTAAGTGGTCATGCGCCTGTTGAATCCGACCAGCCCAGTATTCACAGTGAGCACGCGCGTAATCCGCGAGCCTTTTGTAGCGTGGGTCTGCTAAACGATCGGCAATATCGGCCAGCGTCGAGGCTAGTGCAAACGCATCTGCATGGGCATAACGTTGGCTTCGCCCTACCCATAGCCCCCATTTAACCAAGAAAACCTGCTCTAAATCTTCAGGATCATCCAGCGTATCGCAACCAGATTGGCGTAACAGTTCCCTGGCGCGCACAAAGCTCTCATGAGCAGTGGGAGAACCATGTCCTTCCAAGGCAAATGCTGCTTGTCCTCTAACCGTGAGTAGACTGACCTCTCGCTCAACTTGATGGTCTACATGTCGCAAACTGGCTAAGCCAAAATCTGCCATACGCAGTGCCGTGCGATTAGCACTGACCTTTAGTGCTTCACGGGCAGCTAGCTCAAAATAACGGGCTCCCCTTGCGTAGTGGCCACTTCGACGCAAGTGGGTAGCGAAGTCGCCGGGATGCCGACTAATCCATACTGGGAAGCGCTCTTCAATTAAGGTAACCACCTGTTGATGCAGCTTAACTCGCACGTCTCTTGGGCATGAAAGATAGGCCGCCTCTTGAAGCAATTGGTGGCTAAACTGATACTCCTGCTCACCGCCCTCTTTTTCAATTGGCTCAATAATTTCCAAGAGCCGCATATGCTCGATGGCTTGGGCAAGTCGCGGTTTTTCCCAACCGCTGCTCTCCAGTAGAAAATCCAGGCGGAAACGCTTGCCTAATACCGCCGCCACATGAGCAATTTCCCGATCACCTTCAAGCTGGTCGATACGGCTTGCCAGAAGCCCTAACAAGCCTTTTGGCAATTCGTCAAACTGCACGCTGCGACCTTCCCGACGATCCATATCCAAGCGTCGACAAATTTCTTGCATGTAGAGCGGCACACCATCGCAGCGCTCAATGATCTGATTGCGCAGCCGCGGGCTTAGATGAATACGGTAACGACGAGAGAGCTGCGAGAGCAACCGCGAAGACTGCAATGCATCTAGCTTCCCTAGCGTAATCTGCTGATCCCAATGCAGTTTAACTGGTAGTGGCTCTCGCCCATGGTGGCTAGCTACTAGCATAAAGGCGGTATTAATAGGCAAGCGCGCCTGCAACCCTGCCAATACCTTAAAGGAAGGTTCATCTAGCCACTGCAAGTCATCTACCATGAGCACCAGCGTTCTGGTGCTCGCCTGATGGTCAATTAAGCGATGTAGCAAGCGAACCACTAGCTCAACGGCCTCACCGTTCTGGGTCAGCTGGGCAACTTCTTGAACATCACGCACCCCCAATGCTTCTTCCAACAGCTGTTGTCGCTGATCATCTAAAGACTCAGAGGAGAGCATTTCTTGTAGCTGACGCACAGCATCGCCGGTTGGCGTTGCCTCTAAGTACCATGCAAGCAGAGTGCGGGCGACCCCATAAGGCTCTAATACGGATAGGCGTGTTGTGGGCTGCCAGCAGATAGCCGCATCGCGGCTCAGCTCTAACTGTCGAAACCCTACCATCAGCGCTGACTTGCCCATACCCGACGCGCCACGCACCAAGACACTTTGACGTAAACCGATACCTGCCCGTGCAAGCGCATCTCGCAAAGTACGTAATGACGTTTCTCGGCCTACCAAGCTGGGCGGCAAGGCGTCTCTACCACCTTCATTCAGCCCCAGCACAAGGGCCCTTAATCGAACACGCCCGTCGCTTGCGACTAAGCGGGAAACTAGGCGAGGCTGCAAATCAAGGGCCGGCGGCATGTGCTGGCTGGCTTCTTGAGAAATCACCAGTTCGCTGCCCTCTGCAGCGCTCATTAGCTCTAAAGCCACCTGGGTGACTTGGCCCAGCGGATCAGCTAGCTGACGCTCAGGCAGGTAAACCACCCTGCCGCTGTTAAGGCCGGCGGCAAGCTCAAACTTAGGCGGCGCTCCATCACCGGTCCAATGGCGCTGTGACTCTTGAGGCAATGCTTGGCGGCAGTGTTCATAAAGCGCGACCAATTCCGCTAGCTGGTGAGCAGGCCCATGGGTACCAAAACAAGCCAGCCCCAACCCTCCCGTTGCGCCAGGCAGCCAGAAACCACCTAAATGGTGACACTGTTGCTCAAGCCAACGCAGTAGCTCTAATTGAAGCGCTAAACAGTTTCGTGTCGCAGCACGATCTTGCCAGTCGCCTTGCAATTTCAGCCGAATCGCCATCACTGACAGCTGGCGCAGCTCAATTTCATCTTCACGCAGAGGCTTACTGTCTGCCGCTAACACCCGCGAGAACGCGCCTTGTGGGCTCATTGCGCGCGGGTCGTGATGTCCATCAGACCAGTAGTTGGCCAACTGAAGGAAGCTCGGCTCCGGCTGCTGACCAGAAAGGGCTAATAACTGCAAATAGCTATTGTACTGCTCGTGAGCCGCCGCCATTTGATTCTGCTCCGCCAGTTGGCGAACCAGCCGCTCATGAAATGGCCCGTAACCTGAAAAACGGCTGACAAGCCCTTCCAGTAACGTATCAGGCACGTCAGTGTGAGCATCTAGCACCTGCTCAGCAAAGCGAATGACACGTTGGCGCCACTCGTTACGCACCTGAACCAGCCAACGCTGGAATTCGCTGCAATTAGCAAGCTGAAGCTCTTCAATTAAATCGCCTTGATAGCAGAACATAACCGCTTCCAGGTTTGCCAGGTCCCGCGGCCCCTCCAACAGTTGCTGCAGTTCATGCAAGTCTAACCGCCAGTGGGAGGGCAGATGAAAGGCAATTGTCTGGCGAGATACGTTCAGCACCTGCTCGGCATTTTCACCCATGGACTGGCGAAGACAGTGCAGCGCATGACGCAAATTTGTCCTGCCCGATGACAGCCCCTGATCTGGCCACAGAAGCTCTGCGAGTGAGGCTCGGTTCACCGGCTGACGGTGTAACAATAGATACACCAGCAGGGCTTTCACTTTGTCATAACTAAAGTGAGTTAGCACATCTTCTCCTTGTGATAAGGAGAAATGGCCAAAAAGGGTCAGTTGGTCTGTCTCACGAGCATCGGGCATGATACACATCCTGCCTTGACGAACGGCGGCTTAAGCCGGCACGCCGCTATGAAAACGAAAAGCCGTATCTGGCGAAGTAATCAGCTCCGCTTCACGCGCCACTAAGAAGGCAATCCTGTCATCAATTGACGTTGCTGTTTGCTGCTTTGCAAGTAGCAAGTAATCTTCAAAGTGACGTCCTTCTGACTTCACTAACGTACGGTAAAATTTGGCAAGCTCTTCATCTAAATACGGTATTAATCGCGCAAATCGTTCGCAGCTGCGTGCCTCGATCAGCGCACCGATAATTAATAAATCGATGAGTCGGTCAGGATCGTTGCTACGCATGTGTTTACGCAGAACTTCAGCATAACGCGATGCCGTCAGGT
>SKHS01000068.1 GCA_007116835.1 Halomonas sp. | reverse complement strand
ATAAACAGGGCGACGCCTACTACGACTTGCTCTCAGCACTGCATAAGTCGATTCGCTCATCACGCCCTGATGCCGCGTTACTGTATATGGCGCGTTTCATCCAAGGCGGCGGCGACCCGCTAGACATTGTACGACGCTTAACGGCGATTGCGTCAGAGGATGTAGGCAATGCCGACCCACGGGCACTGCCACTGGTGATTGCTGCTTGGGATGCTTACTTACGCTTGGGCGATTACGAAGGTCAGCGGGCCATTGCCCACGCCGCGATTCATTTAGCGGTTGCGCCAAAAAGTAACCGTATTGATCGCGCCTGGAAAGCCGCGCAGCAGTACGTGCAGCAACAACCCCAGCTGAATGTGCCCAGCTACCTTCGCAACGCACCTACCAAGCTTATGGAACAGCTAGGCCACGGTGAAGGCTATCGCTACGCCCATAACGAACCCCATGGCTACCCTGCTGGCAGCGCCCATGACTGTTGGCCAGACGATTTACCCAAAGCACGCTTTTATGAGCCGAGCGACGTTGGTCAGGAAAAACGCTTTGGAGAGATAATGGCGTGGCGGGAACAGCGCGACCAGGAAGCAGATCAGGCACCCTAAGGTGCCTGATGGAAACAAAACGGAGTGTAAGTGTTTAGCTGATGCCCTACATTCCCTCGCGGATAACATCGGTGCCGTCAGGTATCTCGAAGTTAAACAAGCTGCGGTCAATGTTACCGTTGCGCGTGATATCGCTGAACGTAATAGCGGTTCGCTGCCCGGTACTGTCCATCATCCACAGCTCAGTCAAGGTTTGATCCTCAAACACCATGCTAAGCTCTTCGAATAACGTATCCGCTGAGATAGGGATCAGCGTAAATACGTCATCACCATCCTGCTGCTCATGAAAAACATCATAGCTTGCCGTCAGCTCACCGGTGCTTCCCGACAGCAGCAGCGCAGGTGTGTGTGTGATGCGGTCATCCATCGCTTGAATAGTGACTTGTTCAAGGTCAGGGTCGTAGAGATAGACGTCATTGCCGTCTGACACCACAACTTGTGAGTAAGGTGCTTCGACCTCCCAACGTAGCATACCAGGGCGCGACAGCCACATTTCACCACGTGCGCTTTGCAGGCGCTCGCCGCTGCCATCTAAAATCTTCTGCTCGAAGGCCGCTTGATAGTTTTCCAGAGGGTCAAGCCGTTCGGTCAGACGCTGTGCAGCATCGCTTGCCCACGCGATTGGCGCTGCAAAGGTTAACCCTAACGCGCTGGCAGCTAGTACCAGCGATGACGAGCGTCGACTATGATTATCGCGCATTTACATTCTCCCTAGGCAATCATTGCCGGATAGCGGATGAGGCAAGGAGCGTTAAGACGTTCCGTGTACTCCCTCAGACGCAAAACGCGCCGCAGGGTTTCACCTGCGGCGCGACTTTCACGCTTATTGCATGATTGGATCACGCGCTAAGCACTGATTAATAAACGCTCTAGCGGCCTACCGGCGGTGGAGCCAACACCTCACGGGCACCGTTGGTGCCCATTGAGGAAACAACACCCGCACCTTCCATTGCTTCAACAAGGCGTGCCGCTCGGTTATAGCCGATTTTAAAGCGCCGCTGTACGGCAGAAATAGAGGCTTTGCGTGTTTCAGTCACAAACTGAACTGCTTCATCATAAAGCGCATCTTGTTCTGCATCATCACCATCAACGCCCTCCGCTTCCAGGCCGGTCAGCGCATCGGCAGACACACCGCCTGACAAAATCTCTTCAATATATTCAGGCGCGCCACGTCGTTTCCAGTCATCGACGACCCGATGCACTTCGTCATCGTCTACAAAGGCACCATGAATCCGGGTAGGCGGCCCTGAACCAGCCGGTAGGTAGAGCATATCACCATGGCCTAGCAGGCTCTCCGCACCGCCTTGATCCAGAATCGTGCGTGAATCAATCCGTGATGATACCTGGAAGGCCATGCGCGACGGAATATTCGCTTTGATCAAACCTGTCACCACATCAACCGATGGGCGCTGGGTGGCAAGAATGAGGTGGATGCCTGCAGCACGGGCTTTTTGTGCTAGGCGGGCAATCAGCTCTTCAACTTTTTTGCCCACAATCATAAACATGTCGGCAAATTCATCGATTACCACCACGATATAGGGCAGTTTTTCCAGTATCGGCGGCGTTTGGTGCATTTCCCAAGGCTGCGGCTCCCACAGTGGGTCAGCCACCTGTGCTCCTGCGTTCTCAGCCTCCTCTAAACGCCCATTAAAGCCAGCAATATTGCGCACCCCCATCGCCGCCATTAGCTTATAGCGTCGCTCCATTTCCGCAACGCACCAGCGTAAGCTGTTGGCTGCTTCTTTCATGTCGGTAACCACCGGCGCTAAGAGGTGTGGAATACCGTCGTAGACCGACAGCTCCAACATCTTGGGGTCGACCATGATCAGCTTTAATTCGTTTGGCTTCGCCTTGAGCAGCATGGAAATCAGCATGGCATTAACGCCCACGGATTTACCAGAGCCGGTAGTACCCGCCACCAGCAGATGGGGCATTTTGCCAAGGTTAGCCACCACAGGGCCGCCACCGATATCCTGGCCTAACGCCATGGTCAGTGGCGAACTCTCTTGCTGATAGCGGTCGGAATCAATCACTTCACGCAGACGAATCATCGCCCGATTTGGGTTAGGTATCTCAATCCCTACCGTTGGACGCCCCGGAATCACCTCAACCACGCGCACACTCTTAACCATTAACGAGCGCGCCAGGTCTTTGGCAAGATTACTGATCTTAGACACTTTCACGCCAGCCGCGGGCTTAATTTCAAAGCGTGTGATCACAGGTCCTGGCCATGTATCCACCACTTCTGCTTTGACACCGTACTCACGCAGCCTTACTTCCAGAAGCTCTGCCATGTCGGCGAGCTGTTCGTCGGTGTAGTTAGGCTGATAAGGCTCAGGCGGCGTCAACAGCTGAAGACTGGGCACCTCGCCTTCCGGTTCATCAATGGTTTCGAATACCGGGCGTTGGCTTTGCAGGTGCTCCACGGTCCAAAGCGCGGGCCCATTATCCGCTTCTTTTACTTCCGGCTCACTCAGCGTCGGCTCATGGCGCGTGCTAGCCACTGCGGGCGCAGCCTCTGGCACCTCGTCGTGCTCTGGCACCTCGTCGTGCTCTGCTGCGTCTATTTCGTCCTCTTCATCATCCCATACCGGCTCTGGCACAGCGTCTGGCACCCGCTTGGGCATCATGCTGTGAGCAGCCTCATCAACCTCTGGCATAGGCTCTTTCGCTGACAGTGACACCCCTGGCGTTGGCTCTTCACTTTCCTCGTTAACACGAACCACAAACGCATCTTCACGAGGCGCGCTGGACATGCTGGCCGCGGTATCTGTTTTGAACGCGCGAAGCTCTTCAGCCGCCTGAGCGGTGTCTGTCTTTCCAAACGCTT
This sequence comes from Halomonas sp., assembly GCA_007116835.1. GTDB lineage: Bacteria > Pseudomonadota > Gammaproteobacteria > Pseudomonadales > Halomonadaceae > Vreelandella. The sequence goes on along the minus strand of SKHS01000068.1, from coordinate 477 downwards.
CTGTTTTAGCGGCCTCTCTTTCAACTGCTTCTGCTTCAACTGCTTCTGCTTCAACTGCGTTTGCTTTTTCAACCGCCGCTGCCGTTTCAACGGCTTCCACCGCTGAAGGCTGATCAGCCTCCCTTGAAGAGTGAACGCTGCGAGGCGTCTCTGCGTCAGTAGCTGGCTGTTCGGCAACTGTTTCAGGTTCTTGAGCGCTGATTGTAGGGGCGTTGTTTGCAGCAGGAGAGGCAGCCTTCTGTTCCGGCTGGTCTGGGTCTGGAGCTGGCGCTGCGAAAGACGCGGCTTTAGTGGCTTCTTGAGGTGCGCGTTTAGGGGTGCCCTCGTCCGCTAAGGCAGCAGAGAATGCGGCAGCCTGCCAAGGAATGAAGGTATCTGTAGTTTCGTCTGTGGTCGCTGAAAAACTAGGCTCGCGACGCACACGCCCCCCTTCTCGGGCAGGTACTGGCTGACGATCATCTTCTTGGCTTGGGCGTT
>SKHS01000213.1 GCA_007116835.1 Halomonas sp. | reverse complement strand
TTTGATGAAGGTGCCGCGCGACTTGGACATCTTGGCACCGTTGACGGTCAGAAAGCCGTGGCAATAGACACTGTTAGGGGTGCGGAAGTCGGCACCAGACAGCATCGCCGGCCAGAAGAGGGCGTGGAAGTTGACGATATCCTTGCCGATAAAGTGATAGACCTCGTTTTCGGAATCCGGCGTCCAGTAATCATCAAAATTGAGATCAGCACGCTGATCACAGAGGTTCTTAAAGCTGGCCAGGTAACCAATGGGGGCGTCCAGCCAGACATAAAAATACTTGCCCGGTGCATCGGGAATTTCAAAACCGAAATAGGGCGCATCGCGGGAAATATCCCACTCCTGCAAACCGGCTTCCAGCCACTCCTTCAGCTTGTTGGCGATCTGCTCCTGCAAGCGACCGGTTTGCGTCCATTCCTGCAAGAAATCAGCAAAATTCTGCAGTTTGAAGAAATAGTGCTCGGAGGTTTTCATCACCGGCGTGGCCCCGGAAATCGCCGAACGAGGATCGATCAGCTCAGCCGGGGTGTAGGTGGCCCCGCATTTTTCGCAGTTGTCGCCATACTGGTCTTCGGCCTTGCACTTGGGGCAGGTGCCTTTGATGAATCGATCCGCCAGGAAGAGGCCCTTCTCCGGATCATACATCTGCTCGATTTCGCGGGTGGCAATATGACCCTTGTCACGCAAACGGGTGTAAATCAGCTCGCTAAAATAGCGATTCTCATCTGAATGCGTCGAGTGGTAGTTATCAAATCCTACGCCAAAACGAGCAAAGTCTTGCTGATGATCCTGAGATACGCGTGCAATCAAGGCTTCCGGTGTTATGCCTTCTTGCTCGGCGCGCAACATAATGGCAGTGCCATGGGCATCATCTGCACAAACGTAGTAGCACTGCTGGCCACGGCTTTTTTGAAAACGCACCCAAATGTCAGTTTGGATGTACTCAAGCAGGTGACCCAGGTGAATAGCTCCGTTTGCGTAGGGGAGCGCGCTCGTCACCAGGATGTTGCGCGGGGCAGTAGTAGACATGGTGAGTGATGATTCCGGTTAGGCAGTGCAAATAAAGACGGCGAAGGTGAGTAAACTTCGCCGGTAACGTTAAAGGTGGTGCGTGACAAAGATTAAAAGACGCTAATACAGCGCTTGCTCTTCTTGAACCACTTCTCGTAACAGCTCAAGGAACAGTTTATCGGCCTCAGAGTGCTCAGCCGAATCTTCAGGAATATGCACGCTGGTGGTATCTGAGATTTCATTGGCAATGCGAGCCATTACCGCTGGGCTATTGCCTTCCGTTAGCTCTTGGCGTGCAATTGCAAGCGACTGCTCAAGAATTTTAGGGTCTTGCAGCAGCTTGCGAATAAAGCCACGTAGTTCATTGATAATACGTGTTTTTTGAATTTCTGAAGCGGACATTAGGGGTCTCCTTAAGACCGCGCTTGGCGAAAACGCCAAGCGAGACCAATCAATAGTTTGACCATAGCACTTTTTTGACGACTGAGCATGCTCTGCCTACCGGCTTTGCGTCAGTACCTTAGGCAGTGTTATAGACTTAAACGGCCTGCTTTGTGCTTTACTGGATTAGCATATTGCTCTAACCAGTAGGGTTGGAGCGCTTTTGGAACGCTGGCAAGCCGTGTTTTAAACCGCTCTCTATCCTGGCGCGTAATTGTCTTACGAGCCACCAGTTCTGGCGCTTCGCCGAGCGCTTCCAAGGCGAGATAATGGCTTGGGAACAGGCGGTAGCCACCGATGACCTGGCGATCAACCTCAGCTGCAACTTCATCTGGCGTTGCTACGTCAGCGCCGACTGGGCTGCCAAAGCGTAGCTGGACTCTGCCTTTTGAGCCGGTGATGCCCGCTACAATCGAACGGATATCCTCAAACTCACTCTTAGCATAACCACCTTGCGTGGCAATATCGTGGAGCTCTTGCGCTTTTTGCAGGTCGCAAGGATCGTATTCATAGCTGATAGAGACGGGTACCAGCTTGAGCTCGGCAATAGCGTCGCCAAATACCATGTCACGCTCTGCGTGGCGCCTGGCCATCGTTAACATTTTGATAATGGCCGGATCAGTTTTGTCGATGCCGCTTTTCGCACGACCTTCACGCTGAGCCATCCAAATCGAGTGTTTGTCTACTGTAATAGAGTGGCGGATATAGGCGGAAAGCTGCTGGTAAGCCGCTAGCATGGCACGTTTTCCGCGGGCGCTACGTGGGACGATAAAGCTCTTGTTTAAGCGCATTAAATCCGTGACATAAGGCTTTTTCAGCAGGTTGTCGCCAATCGCGATTCTCACCGTGTCGCGGTCAGCCTGATACAACGCGTAGTTGACAAACGCAGGATCCAGCGAGATATCGCGGTGATTGCCGATAAACAGATAGGCGCTATCGTTATCCAGCTTATCCAGCCCACTGACCTCAAAGGCGTCGGTGGTGGTGCGAATCATACGCTCCATGTAGTGAGCGATGCGCATTTGGAAGTCGCGAACGGTTGAGACGTCATTCACTTCGCGTCGAATGGCATGGCCGGCAAGCGCACGCGCAATAGGGGGTGCCCACTTGGCCAAGCGAGGTAGTCTGAAGCGAGTTAAAGCGTCTAACAGCTCGCTGTCATGCGACAAGCGTTTGAGAACATCAGACACCTCATGGTCCATGTAAGGACGAATATCCGCCCAAGGGTCTAGGGGGGTGTCAGCGTTGGGTGCGTTGTTGTGTTGAGTCATGCGATCCGTTGGATATAGGCAAAAAAATCGGTTCACAGCGGCAGCAGTTCTGCGAGTCAGAGTTCTTGCTGCGCTGCAGGTTCCCGCTGAGCTTCACCATCTAGCCACTCTAGCAAGCGCGTCACATCATCGGATAGCGCCTGTGCCATTAAAATAAAGTCGGTTTCCAGGCGGGCAAGTGCATCATCACCATCGTCTGCATGGTCGGCTTCTTCAATTAAGGCGTCGCCAAAACGCAGCGATTTAAGCGCTAAGTCGTCGTGGAGTACAAAGCTTAAGCGGCCCTCAAGACTGACGGCGAGCTTGCTGGCTTGACGTCCGCTTGCCAGCAGCTGCTGAATCTCGTCGCTGTCCAGGTCAACCTGACGGGCGCGCAATACGCCGTCGTCTCCTTTTGCTTTCAGCTCGACTTGATCGCCTAACTGTAGGTCACTAGGACGGCTACCGGGATCACCAAGCCACGTCGTCATAGCGCGAATAGGCAGCGTTTGGGTGGCCAGTGGCGTCACTTTTAAACTACCTAGGGTTTCACGCAATAGGTCGAGTATATCTTCTGCCCGTGTACGGGAGCTTGCGTTGATGCCAATCAGCTGGCGGCGGGTGTCCCACCATAGGTCGATTTTTTGGCTACGCACAAACGCGCGAGGCATCAACTCTTCCGTAACCTGCTCTTTCAACGCCGTTTTTTCTTTGCGAGTTACTTTACGGCCTTCGCTGGCTTCAATGTCAGCGACCTTCTCATCCACTTCTTCTTTGACAACAGAGGCAGGCAGCAAACGCTCTTGGCGTAGTGCAGACAGCAGCCGGTGGCCTTGAATTTCGTGCAATCGCTGGCCACTGCCTAAGCGTCCTGCTGGGGCAGTCCACCCCAAGCGGCGTGCATCGGCATTGCCTAACGGTACCGCCGCATGCTCGTCTAGCGCATTCGCCAAGCTGTGAGCATCTAGCTCAGGAGCGCCGTGGAGGCGATATAGATGTAGGTGCTTAAACCACATGTCACCGATCCTATGTAAAAGGTGGCACATTATGGCGAAACCAAGCCTTCCCTACCAGCGTCTTAGGGTTATGCTACCTTGTTGCACTGGTTTTAAACTTGTGTTTGATTTGTGATCCGACGCATTACTGAATACATCGTCAGCAAGAGGTGAATATGACCGACTCAATTTCCAGTGTGGCGCTGCGGGTGCGCGGTTACCATCTAGATGGCTATGGGCATGTGAATAACGCCCG
>SKHS01000289.1 GCA_007116835.1 Halomonas sp. | reverse complement strand
GGCCGGTGTGGATTATTAACCGGACGCCAGAGATGAATGAGCGAACGGAAAGCTTGGATCCAGGTCGCTTAGCTGACCCAGATTCAAATGAGCAGCAGCAGCCCAGCTATATTTCTGGACCACTGCGCTCTATTCGTCCTGAGGTTGGGGTAATGGTAGGGGTGTGTACTCACCTCGGTTGCTCTCCGCTCTACCGCCCCGAGCCCGAGGCGGCAGTGACAGATAACTGGCCTGGTGGTTTTTACTGCCCATGCCACGGGTCGTATTTCGACTTGGCAGGTCGAGTGTTCCGCAACGTACCCGCGCCTACCAACCTTGAGGTACCTCCTTATCGCTTTGAGGATGAGGATATCATTGTTGGTGAAGATGAGGAGGTCGCATAATGGGCAGTCCAAATAAAGCGAAAGCTGAAAGCGGCATCATGCGCTGGATCGATGATCGCTTCCCTGCGACCCAGATGATGCAGGATCACCTGACCAAATATTATGCGCCGAAGAACTTTAACTTCTTCTATATTTTTGGCGTATTGGCTCTGTTGGTTTTGGTTAACCAGATCCTGACGGGTGTATGGCTGACGATGAGCTATAACCCATCAGCAGAGGGTGCTTTCAGCTCTGTTGAATATATTATGCGCGATGTAGAGTACGGTTGGCTCATCCGCTATATGCATTCGACGGGTGCTTCGGCGTTCTTTGTTGTCATTTATCTGCATATGTTCCGGGCCTTGCTATATGGGTCTTACAAAGCGCCACGGGAGCTGGTGTGGATCTTTGGTATGACGATTTATCTGCTGCTGATGGCTGAGGCGTTCATGGGCTACCTGCTGCCATGGGGTCAGATGTCTTACTGGGGTGCGCAGGTAATTATTTCGCTGTTTGCCACTATTCCTGGCATTGGTCCCGAGCTTGCACAGTGGATCCGTGGTGACTTCCTGATTTCAGGGATCACACTTAACCGCTTCTTTGCGCTTCATGTAGTGGCACTGCCAATTGTCATTCTGGCGCTGGTTGTACTGCATATCATTGCTCTGCATGAGGTGGGTTCCAACAACCCTGATGGCATTGACATCAAAGAGAAGAAAGATGAGTCAGGTAAGCCGTTAGATGGCATTCCTTTCCATCCTTATTACACTGTTAAAGACCTTGTCGGTATTGCGGTGTTCTTGTTTGTGTTTGCTGTGGTGTTGTTCTACTTCCCTGAAGGTGGCGGCTACTTCCTTGAGCGTCCTAACTTCGAACCCGCTAACCCGATGGTGACGCCTGACCACATTGCGCCAGTTTGGTACTTTACGCCGTTCTACGCGATCTTACGTGCGATCACGTTTGATTTCTTAGGCCTGCGAGCTGAGTTCCTTGGGGTGCTTGCGATGGGGGGTGCGATTGCAATTCTGTTTGTGTTGCCCTGGCTCGACCGAAGCCCTGTCCGCTCTATGCGGTACAAAGGGTGGCTATCACGCATTGCGATTACGATCTTTGCTATCAGCTTCGTGATTTTAGGGGTGTTAGGTGCGATTCCTGCAACGCCAGGGCGTACCATGGTTGCACAGATCTGCACGCTGCTCTATTTCGCCTTCTTCATCTTGATGCCGATTTACACCAGCATGGAGAAGACTAAACCCGTTCCGGAAAGGGTGACAGGCTAATGAAAAAGCAACTATTCGTACTGCTCTTCGCGTTGTTGCCTTTTGCGGCTATGGCAGCGCCGCTTCCAGAGCAGCCTTTCTCAATGACGCCTGATCTGCAGAACAAAGAGTCGCTTCAGCGTGGCATGCAGATGTATGTAAACTATTGCATGGGCTGTCACTCGCTTGAGCATCAGCGTTTTTCCCGAGCGGCTGCAGACTTTGATATGCCTCAAGACTTAGTGGAAGAGAACCTGATTTTCTCCAGCGGGCTGGCGTTCAATGACCAAATGCACATCGCCATGCAGTCGGGTGAGTCTGAGGGCTGGTTTGGTGTGGCGCCGCCAGACCTTACTCTGTTTAACCGCCTACGCGGTTCAGATTACATCTATTCTTACCTGCTAACCTTTTACCGTGATCCTGGCCAGCCGCTAGGTGTGAACAACATGGTACTTGAAGCGTCAGCGATGCCTAATGTGCTGGAGCCGCTGCAAGGGGTTCAGGAGATGGTGTGTTCTGAGACAGATCAGCCAGTGGCCGGTCAGTCACCTGATCCGTTGTCGGGTAAGTACCAGTCTTGTGATGTGCTTCAGGTGACTCAACCTGGCTCCATGGAGCCAGCTGAGTTTGAGGAAGCGGTCTATGATTTGACCAACTTCCTTGCCTACGTAGGTGAGCCATCTAAGCTGAAAGCCCAGGCGCTGGCACCTAAAGTGCTTATCTTCATCTTTATCTTTGGTGTGATTGCTTACCTGCTCAAACGTGAGTACTGGCGAGACGTTCACTAATTAATAGAGCAAGATAAGCAAGTTGGGCGCACGGCGAGAGCCGTGCGCCTTTTGCTTGGTTAGTCGGTTGTAATGCAAAGCGGGTTACCTTCCCATAAGGTAGCGCTGGCGTGTTATTATCCAAGATTGTTTTGATGCGAGGATGCTTTCATGGGTGTTGTGGCCAAGCGGTCGTCAATGATCTTTTACTCAGGTAATGATGATCATTTCAGTCATCGTGTACGCATTGTTTTGGCTGAAAAGGGGGTGGCAGTCGATATCGTTGATGTTTCTGACGAGCAGCCGCCTGAAGAGTTAGCAGACCTCAACCCGTACAACAGTGTTCCTACGCTGCTGGATCGTGATTTGGTGCTTTATGAATCCAAAGTCATGATGGAGTATCTGGATGAGCGTTTTCCGCACCCGCCGCTGCTGCCTGTGTATCCTGTAGCACGTGCACAGAGCCGTCTTTGGATGCACCGTATTGAGCGTGAGTGGTGCCCAATGCTGGAGCAGATTCGCAGTGGTGGAAAGAAAGAAGCTGACAAGGCGCGCAAAGAGCTGCGTGAAAGTTTGATCGGCATTTCACCTATCTTTGAAGATATGCCGTACTTCATGAGCGAAGAGTTTACGCTGGTTGACTGCTGTTTAGCGCCGATTTTATGGCGTTTGCCGGAACTCAATATTGAGCTGCCGGAGAAGCAGGTGAAGCCGCTGTTGAGCTATATGTCGCGCGTGTTTGAGCGTGAAGCGTTTAAAGCCTCTTTAAATGAGCGTGAAAAAGAGATGCGCGCGTGAATTCATACGGCCTCCATGCCTAGCGGCAGGAGGCTTTACTGTTAGGAGGAGGGAGCTTTATGAAGTCGAGCCGTCCCTATCTCGCTCGGGCTCTCTATGAGTGGCTCTTAGATAACGAGTTAACGCCGTATTTGGTCGTTGATGCGACCCAGCCAGGGGTGGAGGTGCCTCGCCAGTTTGTTCAGAACGGACAGATTGTGTTGAATGCAGCGCCCACTGCTGTGCGCGACCTTTTTATGGAAAATCAGGCTATCGGTTTTAGTGCTCGGTTTGGTGGTCAGCCGATGCAGGTGATGATACCAATACCGGCGCTGATCGCTATTTATGCGCGTGAAAACGGTGCCGGCATGGTGTTTGGGCATGAGCCGGAGTTAGATGCAGCAGAGTTTGACGATGTGGATCTTGATAGTGGCGAGCTCGGCTCCTTTGACGAGGCGTCAAAGCCTGAGTTAACGGTGACAAAGCCACTGTCGGAAAAAGAGGGTGAGTCAGCGTCAGCTGGCGCGACAAAGAAGAAAAAGCCGACGCTTAGGGTGGTTAAATAGCCCTTGCTGCTGGTGGTAGCATAAAAAACCTCGCCAACCTTGTTGAAAGGTTACTGGCGAGGTTTTTTTATGCTGTGTTTAAGTGTCTATTGCTGAGTTGTTGGCAGCGAGCAAGCCTCTGGTCAACATAGGCCAGTGGTTCACCAGCTTCACGTCGAGTCGATGCCGCTATCGGTGCGGACGTGGGATTGCCCAAGCTGTGGCACCCAAGGCATCGACCACGATC
>SKHS01000060.1 GCA_007116835.1 Halomonas sp. | reverse complement strand
GCGTGGATGTTCGGCATATGTTCACAAAATGTTTGAGCCGAAATTCGAACCCGGCGCGGCCCTGTTCATCATCTGGCGGCGCCCCCGGACCGGACCGATGGAAACCATCGCGGCCGGAACCCACCGGGCGATGCGCGGTGCATGGGACGCGATCCAGGATCAATATCCGGATGATGAGCTGACGCTACAGAACCGGGCCCGGGTGCTTGCGCGGCGGGGGGCTTTTGCTCCCCCCGCCCCCATAGAGACCATCATTCTGGATGAATAATCCCAAATTTCACCAGCTCGTCCCGGGTCGGGTACCAAACGTCTGAAAAATTCACATAGGCTGCGCGGATGATGAATTGAACATCGACTCCCCGCGCCACCATGAATTCCAACGTCTTGTTGAAGTCCCGCATGCCCTCTTCATACGCCCATGAGGCAAAGGCAAATTCATCAAGCCAACCGCTCGATTCACGCGTTTCTTCATAATACTCTTTGATCCCCTCCCTTCCCCAGCTTGAGCTATGGAAGCCGAGCCGGGCACCGCGCGCGAGAGTTCTGTTCTCACCGGCCAGGAAAACCAATGTGCAGGCGCTCTCGCAGCGTTCAGTCACAACAGTATTGAGACCAAAATCAGTGACGGCGACAGCCATTTCCAGGGCAGCTGGTGGCACACCACCATCAGAGTTCAGCTCCAATGTCGTGACTTCAGGGTGTTCTCTCAGGATTTGGCGGAGCTCGCGCGCATCGGCATATTCAATTCCGTCATATCCGTCTTCTCTCTCGACATGTCCGTTGAAAACCAGCCGTTCGCCAATGACCTCAAAACGGGGTTCATCGGAAAAATCTGTCTCTTCTGCTAGGGATTGTCCCGCAAAAAAAAGCGGACTGAAGAACGCCAGAATATATGCGCTGCGCAGTTTTTTCTTATGGACATCTGAACCGGAAAGGACAGGTAGCTTAAAGCTCGAGAAGAAGGGTGCCTGTATCGTCATTTTTTGCTCCTGTGGTGGGTTTTTTCAGCCTGTCAGATCAGCGTTACCAAAAATGGGGTAACGCCGACCTTCAAATTCGGATCAATGTTATTGACAGGTCATCGTGTTCCCGAAAGTCCGGCAGGTAACGGGCGGGCGCTGTGGGGGTGGGGACATCAGGTTCGCCCCAGTTTGAACCATGGTCATGGACTGGGCCTGCGCCTGTCCAAATGCCGCCCGGTAGCACTGTGAATATTGTGGTGTTCCATAAGAATGACCAGCCATGCGGCAAACACGATCGGCATATTCCCGGTCGGTTTCGACGCATCCGGCGAGGACAAATGAAAGACCGGCGATCAGAGGGATGAAGATTAACTGTCGAGGGTGCATTAGGGTTCCTTATTGTTCGGAAAGAGGGGTCTGAGATTTCTGGATCATCCTGCGCATGCCGAGATCGGCGAGACGGGTGATAATGTATGGATGGTCTGGTCGTGTGTTCTCCTGTGTATGTTCAACGCACACGCGCCTTCGCACCTGCGCGCCAGCGCATGTGAGAAAACAGTTGTTCCTGAGCCGCCCTGAGGCGGTCTAGAGATGTGCGAAAATGTTCGTGGTGATTGCCTGCTTGAGGGATCGATGCACCTTAGAGGGGCACATGCAGGGCCTTTGGCAGAAGTCCGATCATACAGGCACAGGCTTATATGACAGATGTAAGGATACCACAATTTTTTACCCTTGTCCTGCAATCAGCGCCGATTAGCGGAAAGACGATGAAATTTTTTTCTGAAGATTTTTTTGTTTTTATTCAGACACTTAAAATTTTTTTCCGTGTTCTAAAACATTATGGTACGCATGGCGTATCGATTCGCGGCAATACGTGTGCTTCTACAGCTCCGCTGCGGATGGGCGTCAGAACTTAAGGGCTTTGCTGTCTAGTGGAGCCCCTTTGACCCCAATCCGTCGCGCAGGGCTTTTTCACTCCAGTGCGGCTCATCAAGGATGTCCTGCTCTTTGTGTCTGCATCAAGATTGGCTCGACGTCACGGCAGTGATGAAATCAGTGCGGCGGCCTTCTGACACGATTGTTGTGCCTGCCGCCGGTCACCAGGTAGTTAGTCCTTGGGTTGTTAGAATTTAGTATCTAGTTTTCGAAAACCCAATTAAAGCAATTGCAGAAATCACGGAAATTATCTCGATCAATCCATCGAAAATGAAAATAGAGAAAACTAAACCTGACATTAGAATTAAGAACCATTTTCCAAAAAGGCCACCGACATCCATAGTATCACTATCAAAGCTTTTGCCACTTTTTATCATATCTCTTCGACCAAGAATGCCAGTAAATAAAAAAACCAATATCGCCGGAATAAAATGCTCCCATTTCCCCCCCAGACAATCCATCATAGTATCCCTCTTGGTAAGGTAATCTAGCAAAAACAAAATTCGGTATCAGAATAAATAATATTGTATAAAATAAAATATTGCCGGTGCGGTTTTGGTTATTAAATGAAATTCTATGTATCATGTATCTTCCCTCCCCAGTGATAATCTCAATTTATTTAAGCTCGACGATATTATTATATCGTTAAGCTGTTCTCACTTATGTCAAAGCGTCTTGAGCATATTATTGGCTAATTCTTTGGCCTCTTCTTTTCTCATACGTATTTTGAAATTTCCGGCGCAGCCTGCGGGACAATCACCTTTGAGTTCAAGAGTCACTATATAAGGTGTCTCGGTATAAAACTTGGCTGTCTTTGCGAAAAATTTTCGTGTCCGCATTGTGTCTCCAATTTGAAAAAATATTACGTTCCATGGGAGTAAAAAATCTTTTACCTTCCCTCTGCCTTCTTCACTCATTGTATTGCTCCCATCGTATCTGACATATTCATATTAATGGAGAAGTTTTCGGTTCTACCGAAGAGACTTTCGGATTTGAGACTTGAATTTCTGCATTGACCTGTGATCACTGGGTGTGGACCCAAGTACGATCGAACAAGCATCCGTTACGACCCGGAGGTGCCCGCTGCCGAGGTGATCAATCCGGCGGACATCAATGCCGAAGGATTCAACCACTCGATGTATGTCTCTGACGTGCCTTCTCATTTCGTAACTCCTTGATGATTGAGTGCTTATGGTTCTTTCGGATCTTGGTGCAGCGCTTTGACAAGTTGTTTGGCTGTCTCGATATCGTGTATTCCGCGACACAGGACTTTTCCTGGAGACATAGCGTCTGGGAACCGCACTACAGCGTAGCCGGACTCCAATTCGATGACCCGGTCAGCGTTCATAAGGCGAAGATCTTCGGATAGCCTTTTGTTTGCTTCGGTGAGGCCGATCAGCTTGATGATGTAGGTGGGCACGGATGGTGCATCTGGCTTATCGCTGAGCCACCCGCTGACTTGGGATTCTGATAGCCCATATTCGGCGGCAAAATCCTTTTGCTTTGTGAAGGTGTTCTTAATGAACCCGCGGAGCCACTCCCGCTGCCCGTCTGGTGTGTGATCTGCATGAGATGACATGCCTGCCCTCCGCGCCATTACTGCCTCAGTACGCCAACAGTACCGCCCTATCAAAATTATGTCAAGCATAAAGTTCAATATATGATGTTAGCGCTAACAAAAATTCTATATGTGAATTTAATGTCCGCTATATTGTCGTTATGGCCGAAAGTATTTGAATGAGAATTCATCCTATCCCACGCGGCGTGGGACGCGGCATAATGTTCGGGAACCAGTCATGTCACACGCCGCGTGTGACGCGTCGCTCGATCGATGCGCATAAACGATACTTTCCTGGGAGGTGTCGGACCGGCCAGTTTCACACGTAACGTGTGAAACTGGCTCTATCCCTTGTGGGATCAGCCCGCTTTGGGTAGGTCGATTCGGGTTAAGGCGGCGAGAAAAAGGGGGCGGATTGGTGGTTGGTCCCCTGCCCTCACACCCGCCCAGAAGTCTGAGGTGAAGCGCATGCGCAACGAGGAGCGCCGACCCATCCCGGAGATC
>SKHS01000181.1 GCA_007116835.1 Halomonas sp. | reverse complement strand
TACAAACAAGTGGTTATTGGTTGGTAGGTGGTGGTGCGTTGAGATGCTAGGCCTCTCTGAAGTGGCAAAAATAGCGTGAGCACCATACGCTCAAGGTAGAGAAAGCGTTAATATATGCCCTAAAGGCAAATAATGATGACGTTTAATTATAACAAAAACGACTTTCTGACCGTGAGAATGCATGAACCAACGAATCCAACTGGCATCGCTAGATGACCAGACCAATGTCGCCGCTCGTGAGGCGGTGCGTCAGCGTATCTCGTGGCCGGCTAACTTAACGCCTGCTAACGTGACCTACCACAGCCGTGGCCACCTACTGCTGCTAGGCAGCGCACACGAGGTTAATCGAGCAGCACGAGCTCTGCAGGGGCGCGGCCTCGCATCGTTGACGCTACTGACAACAGATACCACACCTGACTTATCAGCCGCCAGTGAGCCGCTCATCTGTCAATCGCTGACGGGGAGCCAGCAATCTCAGCTGCGCATTACCGGTTATCTAGGTGCTTTTCGTGTTGAAGTAGCGCCCGAAGATGACGATACGCTCAATTTAGCGCAAGCGCTGATTGAGCGTGACGTTTTTGACCTAGTGCTCGACTTAACGGCCGCAGACGCACTGAGCGGCATCGCATCGTGGGAAATTCCGCCACCAGGCTATGTGCGTCTGGACTGGTTAGTCCAGGAGGCTCAACGCAGCGAGATTCTGGAAAGCGTTGTCGAGCTGGTTGGTGAGTTCGACAAGCCGCGTTACTTTCAAGTCAACAGCGACCTATGCGCGCATTCCGCTAGCGGTAATGTGGGCTGTACCCGCTGCTTGGATGTGTGCCCCGCTGATGCCATTTCTAGCGTTCAGGGGCGCATTGAGTCACGCATTGAAATTGACCCGTTCCTTTGCCAAGGGGTGGGTAGTTGCACCAGTGCCTGCCCAACCGGCGCGATTGAATTCCGCCTGCCGGAAACCCGTCGTCAGCAAGACACCTTAGCGACTTGGCTAGCGGCTTACCGCGAGGCGGGTGGCCAAGCGCCGGTGATGCGTTTTATCACCCATGCCTCCCTTGATACTGAGCGCACATCCGGTGTTGTTACCCCCGGTCACTTGCTTGATGTTCCGCTTGAGGAGCTAGGGGCTGCTGGCCACGACCAATGGCTTACCGCATTAGCGAATGGGGCCGCTGAAGTACGTATTCAGTTGCACGATGATATGCCGCCTCGTTTAACCACGTTCATCACCCACCAAGTCGCCCAAGCCCACGGGCTGCTCAAGGCACTGGGTCATGACTCCGCGCGAGTAAAGGTACTTCAGCCGCAGCAGGCGGAAGAGCGCGATGCACTGCCTAGTCTAACGCCGTTAACCGAATCAACCCTGACCTTCACCGACCCCCATAAGCGCGCCCGCTTTAACCAAGTGTTGGCAACGCTCACGGCATTGGGTGCGCCGAGCAATGAACGTCATGTTATGCCAGAAGGGGCCGCTTATGGCGCTCTTCAGGTCGACAGCCAAGCCTGCACTCTGTGCTATGCCTGCGTTAGCAATTGTCCCACGCCTGCCCTGAAGGCCGGAGGTGATACGCCAGTGCTGAGCTTTTTGGAAGCGGATTGCGTGCAGTGTGGACTGTGTGAACAGGCGTGCCCTGAACATGCAATCACGCTGCTGCCGGGATTTTTAGCTGGGCCAGATCGCGATACTCGGCATATCTGCCATGAAGAGGCAGCCTTTGAGTGCATTGGTTGCGGCAAACCATTTGCCACCGCCAGTACCGTAGCAGCGATCAAGAAAAAGCTTGCTGATCATCCCTATTTCGCGGGCGATGCGCTCGCGCGGCTCGAAATGTGCGAAGACTGTCGGGTCAAAGACGTGTGGAAAACCATGATCCGTGATCCCAATGCGCAACTTAAGGTGTAAAGCAATGAGTGATGCAGTGCCCACACTGAGCGATACCGACGCACTTCGGGCCGATATCTATCAACTTCTAGCGAGCCTGCTACGTCAGGCACCAGACAGCGAGCTGCTCACGTGGCTCGCCAGCCTAGACAGTGAGCAAGACAGCAGCCGGTTAGCCGAGTGCTGGGCAGCGCTTTCCAGTGCCGCTGGCCAAAGCAGTCCGGAGAGTCTTCAGCGAGCGCATTTTCGCCTGCTTGTCGGGGTGATTCAGGGCGAGGTCGTGCCTTATGCGTCCTGGTACCGCAATGGCGAATTGATGGAGGCGGCGTTGGTTGCCCTGCGGCAGGATCTACGGGCATTGGGGTTTGAACGAAGTGAGTATACCCGCGAGCCAGAAGACCACCTGGCCGCCGTCTGCGAGGTCATGGCGATGCTGATTGCGGCGCAAAGCGGCGAACAGAGCTATTTCTTCCAGCAACATATTGCGCCCTGGGCGAAGCACTGTTTTGACGACCTCACTAAAGTAGACACTGTTTTTTACGCATCGCTTGGCCAGTTGGGCGGTGCGTTTATGGAAAGCGAACAGGCAACGTTGAGCGAGAAAGTGGCCTATCAACCGGTGCGTATTGTGGAGCCAACGACAAACGCAGCCAGCGCGACGCGCGACGTCACACCGTGAGTGGCCGCGCGCAGTGGTAAGTGAATAGCGAAGAAGAGGGCCTGCGGGCCATGCATAAAAAAAGGGCATGATAGAGGAGAACCCCATGCACTCGTCACACAATCCTGAGCGCCGCCGGTTTATGAAAACCGTTGGCCTAGGTACTGCCGCCGCTGGTGCGGCCGCCACAGTAGGTCACGTCACGCTAGCTCAAGCCGATACCACCACCTCGGTTGAGCCAAAAAAAACAACGAATTATCACGAAACCGACCATATTCGCGCTTACTATGCGTCGCTGCGTGACTGACGGCACAATGCCAGGAGAACTGCCATGCGTCTAACTCGCAAAACTAACACTCCCAACGCTTCAGGGCTTGGAATCTCCCGCCGTCAATTTTTGAAGCGCAGTGGCGTTGCCACTGGTGGCGTGGCAGCGGTAGGTTTTATGGGCGCGCCGATGATGCAGCGCGCCGAATCGGCGACTAAAACCCCCGTGCTGGACTCCCCTGTCGAGACCAAACGCACCATCTGTTCCCACTGTTCCGTAGGCTGTGGCGTGTACGCTGAAGTCCAAGAGGGTATTTGGACAAAACAAGAACCAGCCTTTGACCACCCGATTAACCGTGGTGCTCACTGTGCTAAAGGGGCGTCACTACGCCAGCACGGCCACTCTACCCGTCGCCTGAAGTACCCGATGAAGCTGGTCGCTGGCGAATGGCAGCGGTTGAGTTGGGATGACGCCATCAACGAGATCGGCGATAAGCTGCTTGAGCTGCGCGAAGCGCATGGCCCTGATAGCGTCTATTGGCTTGGTTCGGCCAAGTTTAACAACGAGCAGGCGTATTTAATGCGCAAGCTGGCCTCCATGTGGGGCACTAATAACACCGATCACCAGGCACGTATCTGTCACTCCACCACCGTGGCAGGTGTAGCAAACACCTGGGGCTACGGGGCGATGACCAACTCGCTCAATGATATGCACAACAGCAAGGCGATTCTGTTTATCGGCTCCAACCCGAGCGAAGCCCACCCAGTGGCAATGCAGCACATCCTGATTGCTAAAGAGCGTAATAACTGCGAAATCATCGTCGCGGATCCGCGCTTTACGCGTACCGCAGCAAAAGCCAATAAATATGTACGTCTGCGTCCAGGCTCGGACGTCGCCTATATCTGGGGGCTGCTGTGGCACATCTTTGAAAACGGCTGGGAAGATAGCGAATATATCAGTCAGCGCGTTTACGGCATGGATGAGGTTCGGGCGGAAGTGGCTCAGTTCACGCCGAGAGTCGTGGAAGACATTACCGGCGTATCCGAAGCGGATATGTTTGATGTTGCTAAGCGCCTTGCCGACAATCGCCCAGGCTGCGTGGTGTGGTGCATGGGGGGAACCCAGCACACTACGGGCAACAACAACACCCGCGCCT
>SKHS01000105.1 GCA_007116835.1 Halomonas sp. | reverse complement strand
GTAAAGTTCAAAAAGCGAGGATGGTTCACCGTCGCGGCAGCGAAGTTTGCCAGATAAAGTGCGATGCCGCGATGGTCATTTGTTGCCGAATAAGACCATTAAAAATGCATTGGCCTCATTTCAGTGGTGACGGGTAAATACTGAGATGACGTAATTACATCTAACGATGATACCACGGTTGCGCTGTAACAGCTCTTTTCCCTAGCTGTCTTGGTTGGCATGGTGCTGTTCATGCAGCATCACAATCCGCGCTTTACTAGCCGGAGGGAGCGTTAAGTGCTCGATATCTGCGGTGGTGAGATCAAATAAGTCACTGGGAAAGGCAATGCCCGCTTCAAACAAGTGCTTGGAGGTGGCGGGGCCAATGCCCTCTACGGCGAGTAAATGGCGAGCGAAGCGTTCAATCATTTGCTCTTTGTGCTGCTCAGACGACGCACTGGAATAGATTTCCAATGCTTGGTCGATAATAAATTGCTCAATATGTTCAAGCGCTCCCCAGGAGGCGCGCGGCGCATTCAATAACGCTAGCTGCTCTGATAGGTTGTCATGTCCTTGGAGCGCGGCCTCAAGCAGAGAGAGGGTGACATTGCCTTCCATCAATTCATTAAGCGATTGCGTAACGTCGGCCAGGCTTTGGCGCAGCGTGTCTTCGTTCACGATAAGATCGTTCATCTTTCACTAGCTCCCTGCCTAAGTGGATGCGTCATACTATCTTTGTTTTGCTCGCTCGACTTCGCTCGCCGACGTCTTGTAAAAAGCTTAGTCAAAGTAGCGGTGAGTGCGAATGTCGTTGGCAATTTGTGTTGCAACGCTACTCCAGCTTTCACCTAAGGCGCGTACCAATGCCGGATAACCATCTTGGTCTAGCACCGTCTCGGCGGAGAAGCTTTTCAGGGCCAGAAGCTGGTTGTTAGCGCTGCGTAGCTGCCATTGTCCACTCGTGACTGCCTGGCCGTCATAGCGGCCTTGAAATTGATCGATCTCAATCATAAGCGTGAGTGCCTGCTGCGCACTGCCATCCTCCCGAACCACTTGAAGGGTGGGGACTTCCGCCGCCAGCTGAGTGCGTAACGAGCGTTCAAGCTGGCGCCCGAGACTCTCAGCCCACTGATGTTGTCGAGCCTCATTCAGTGTGATGTCATCAAGCTGCATGATAATGCCATCCACATCCAGGTAGTGTGCCAGACGTGGTGGCCGTAGCTGCAGAGTGCCTTGGGGCTGGCTAGGGGCACTGACGCTAGGTGCGCTAGGTAACATGTAACGCGCTGGCGGCGTAACGCTGCTTGCACAGGCTGCAAGCAACAAACATAAGCTTAGTAGTGACAAGTGCCTGAAAGTTAGATAGCTGTTTAGATAACGCATCGTAAGGTCCTTCTCATGGTGCCCTAGGCACGGGGTCTTGGGTGTCCAAATTGTCGAACAACAGTGCCCGTGGATTCTCGTTTAATGTGCGCGTTAGCGGCTGCAGGTCGCGCATTAGGCGATCAAAGCGCTCGATTGCGGTGGTGAGCTCTTGATAGGCAGGTGAAGAGGGGGAAACCCCTTGAAGTGTGCCGCGCAGCTCTTCTAGCGTGGCATTAAGATTGCCACTTATTGCTTGGGTGTTCGGATCGTTAAGCAGTTGGTTGATCGAGCTGCTTACCTCGCGCACTTCATTTAACACGCCTTCCGATGCTTGCAAGTTGCGGTCCATTCCGGCCAGCAGAGGCTCAACATCCAGGGCATTTAATTTATCGAGCAACTGCGTTACCTGGGCTTGGATTTGAGCAAATCCACCGGCAACGGTGGGGAATACCGTGCGGCCCGAGAACGTTTCGGCGATATACTCATCAGCCAGCTCACGCTGGAAATTAAGATCAACAAACAGCGCACCTGTCAAAAAGCTGCCGTTTTTGAGCGAGGCGCGTAGTCCAAGGCTGAATAAGCGCGTAAAGCGACTATCCCACTCCTCTAAATCAATATCTGAATTTTCAATACCGAGGCGCTGCGGTTCGATGCGAATCAGCACCGGAATGGCGAAGCGTGCGCGTGAGTCTGGCTGGGGTGCGGTGAAATTCCATGGGACGGCTGCCACTGTACCAATGCGGACGCCACGAAACTCAACGGCAGCGCCCCGTGAGAGCCCACGCACCGTATCATCAACCAGTAAAACGTACTCTAAATAACGGTTAAAGGTTCCCTCGCGCGCAGTGCTTTCATCTGGGTAGAGGTCGAAGTGTGTGTTTGGCTCTACGGGTTTTCCCATGGGCAGGTCTTCTGGCACGCCAAAGGTAACGCCGCCCCCAAGTAGCGCTTCAAGAGATTCCACCTTGACACTCACGCCGTTGGCATCTAGCTGGAAGTCAACGCCGCTTGAAGCCCAAAAACGTGTGCTGTCGGTGACAAGCTGGCCGTAGGGCTCTTCGATGAACACGTGGTGATGCATGGTTCGGGCTTCCGCATCGAAGCGTGTTTCTTCAACCCGGCCAACGGTATAGCCTTGATACGATACGGGGTCTCCCACCCGTAGTGAGTTACCGAGTTGGCTTACTAGGCTGACTTGTAAGCCAGCTTGTCCTGCGTGTGCTACAGGTGGCGTATCGCTAACAGAGAACTCGCGCTGCAACGCTTCCGACTGCCCCGGTTCGAGCTGAAGATAGGCACCAGATAATACAGTGCCCAGCCCGCTAATGCCTTCTCGACCAATCCGCGGTTTAACGACCCAAAAGCGACTGTCTTCACGTAGCATGGCTTCCGCTTCTGGCTGTATGCGGGCTGTCATTACCGCGTGGGAGAGGTCGTCAGATAAGCGTACGCTCTGCACACGGCCGATTTCGACATTGCGGCTGCGTATGAGGGTGCTACCTGCTTCGATGCCTTCAGCGCTTTCCATGGTCAGCGTGATCAAGGTGCCTCGACTGGTATAGTTGTCGTAAACCAGCCAAAGGCCAATAACAACCGCCACGATCGGCACAATCCAAATCGGTGAAAGTCGCGTTTGAGGTGATTTTTTTGCACGATGAACATCATGGTTGTTAGCGGCTTGAGGGTCTTGGGGCGTTAAATCATTAGCCATCAACAGGTTCCTTGGTGGCCGTTTTACGGCGAGTGGAGCGGGGCGTTGGAGCATCCCAAATCAAACGTGGATCAAAGGTTATCGCTGCTAGCATTGTCAATACCACGACGGACCCAAACGCCAGTGCAGCAGGCCCGGGCGTAATCGACATTAACGATCCAGCGCGGATTAAGGCGACTAAAATGGCCACAACAAAAACATCAACCATCGACCAGCGCCCAATAAATTCGGTTAATCGATACAGGCGTGTGCGGCTTTGAGCATTCAGTTCATTGCTCCGTTGGATCATTAAGCATAGCCATGCCAAAGCGACAAGCTTACCAACGGGCACGATGACGCTAGCAACAAAGATGACCACCGCAATAGGCCAAGACCCCATTTGCAGTAATTGAACAACGCCGCCAATGATGGTGGACGTTGTCGTGTGACCAAGGCTAGTGGTTGTCATGATCGGGTAGACATTAGCAGGGATGTACATAATCACGGCGGCGAACAGCAGCGCCCAGGTGCGCTGTAAGCTATACGGTAAACGTTGGTGTAGCTTTTCGTTGCAGCGCGTACATCGATTCTCTCCAAATGAGGAAAGTCGATTGACCAATCCGCAAGTCGGGCACCCCGTCACGTTTTGGCTAGCAGCAGTGGTGCCTGTTTTTGTTCCTTCAGGGGCTCGTGGCTCTCCTTCCAACGAAAACCACATCCAGTCAGCATCCAGTGACTGGGTGGTCATCAATAACAGCACGGCGAAAACACAAAATGCCCAAAAAGAGATGCCTAGCTCAATGTGTGCCATCCCCGCTATCTTAATCAGGCTGACTAACGCACCAATAATAAATACATCGGCCATCATCCAGGGCGTTAAATGTGCCAGCGAACGGGCAATGTCACGACTAAACGCCATGGGCCGCCCCCTTAAAAGGCCGTATTGCAGCCACATG
>SKHS01000197.1 GCA_007116835.1 Halomonas sp. | reverse complement strand
CAACGCTTAGGGGGCGCACTCTAATGCGCTGGTTACCTATCCGCCTACTGCGCCCGCGACTCTATAACGCTCTCCGTAGCAACGCATTCCACAGCGGACTATGGCCCTGGCTATGCGCCGCCTGCGTGGCGCTGTCGCTGCTCATGCTGACGGCACTGCTCACCCTGTTGGTCACTCGCGGGCTGGGGCATTTTTGGCCAGCATCTCTTGAAGAAGTCACTCTGGTATCAGGAGAGGTGATCATTGGACAACCGGTACGAGAAGCGCCGCTGCCCAACGCTGATAGCCTGGAACGACTCTACTTCACCGGCAATAGGGATATTAACGGGGCGAATTGGCGGTGGGTCGCAATTGACGATATTCGCCATCAGGCAACGCCAGACGACTTGATTCGTTTAGAGCGCACCCCATGGGGCGATTTTCTTGGCCGCCTGGCCGTCGTAGAGAGCGAAGGCCAGCGGCTAACGGGTCAAGAAGCCTGGGACTTCATTAATAGTGCCCTTACCAAACCTGCCAGCCAGCGGCCCGTTGGGCAGCTGTTGTTAACCACGGCCGATGGCCAATACCTGCCGCAACCACTGGATAGCGTGACGCACTTTCAAACACCCAACGCGATGTCTTGGGGGCAGAAAGTGACGACCTGGGGTCAGCGCATCTGGCAATTTCTAAGCGAAGGTCCACGCGCAGCCAACACGGGCGGTGGCGTATGGCCAGCGATTTTTGGCACCGTATTAATGGTGATTCTAATGTCCGTTATCGTCACGCCTTTTGGCGTACTGGCAGCCATTTATCTTAACGAAATCGCTCACCAAAACCGCTTAACCCACTTAGTGCGCATTGGCGTACGCAATCTTGCTGGCGTACCTTCGATTGTTTACGGCGTATTTGGCCTAGGCGTCTTTGTTTACGGCATCGGTGGCTCTATCGACAGCTGGTTCTTCAGTGACGAGCTGCCCTCTCCCACCTTTGGCACCGGCGGCTTGTTATGGGCGTCGCTCACCCTGGCGTTGTTAACGCTACCAGTGGTGATTGTTGCCACCGAAGAGGGGCTCGCCCGAATCCCCGCGACCCAGCGAGAAGGTGCGGTAGCACTGGGAGCCACGCGGCTGGAGATGCTAACTCGGGTGGTACTACCCATGGCAACTCCCGCCATACTCACCGGAATGATACTCGCCGTGGCCAGAGCCGCAGGTGAAGTTGCCCCTCTTATGCTGGTGGGGGTGGCCAAACTAGCGCCACAAGTGCCTGTCGATGGCGAGTTTCCCTACCTGCACCTAGAGCGCAAATTTATGCACCTTGGCTATCATCTATTTGATACGGCTTTTCATGGCGAAGATGTACAAGCCGCGATTCCATTGGTATTCGCCATCGCACTCCTATTAGTGCTTATTGTATTGGTGCTTAACCTAACTGCCATATTTCTGCGTCATTATCTTAGGCGTCAACGAGGAAACGAATGCTAGCGCCCTTTTCGTCTGCCAATGCGGCGTCAGCGCCGGTGATGCGTTTTTCAGCCGAACAGTGCTGCTTGAGCATCGCCCAACTTAACCTTGCCTATGCAGGGAAAATGGCGTTGCGCGATCTTACGCTGGATATACCGCGCCACCGAGTGACGGCGTTTATTGGCCCTTCCGGCTGCGGTAAGTCAACGCTGCTGCGCGCGATTAACCGGCTCCACGACCTTAACGAGTCGGTGACTCACAGCGGGCACATTCAGCTTGAAGGACAAGACATTCATGACGCGGCAATGAACGTCACTGAGCTGCGGCAACGCGTTGGAATGGTGTTTCAAACACCCAACCCGTTTCCTATGTCGATTTATGAGAACGTAGCGTTTGGCCTGCGCCTACAGCAGCGCTTACCCAAGCGAAAACGAGATGACATTATCGAGTGGGCGCTTACCTCTGCAGCACTGTGGGACGAGGTGAAAGACCGCTTACACCGTTCGGCGTGGCAGCTTTCCGGCGGGCAGCAGCAGCGCTTAGTCATTGCACGAACGCTGGCCATTCAACCGGATGTGCTGCTGCTTGATGAACCTGCGTCAGCGTTGGATCCAATCTCAACGCTCAA
The DNA here is from genome assembly GCA_007116835.1 of Halomonas sp. Classification (GTDB taxonomy): domain Bacteria; phylum Pseudomonadota; class Gammaproteobacteria; order Pseudomonadales; family Halomonadaceae; genus Vreelandella. The sequence goes on along the minus strand of SKHS01000197.1, from coordinate 12,142 downwards.
AATAGAAGAGTTAATCCGTAACCTGAAATCACAGCTGACGCTGGTACTGGTTACCCACAATATGCAGCAAGCCGCACGCGTTTCTGACTACACGGCTTTTCTGCAGCACGGCGAACTCGTTGAGTACGGGCCAACGGATCAAGTGTTCACCAACCCGCGTTTGCAACGCACCGAAAATTACATCACCGGCCGCACCACTTAGGCCCCACAGACATCATGTCAGGAGTGCTCAATGGACATTACGAGCGAGACCCACAGCCAACATATCTCTCGCCAGTTCAACCAAGAGCTGGAAGAGCTAAAAACCCACCTGATGGCCATGGGCGGCCTGGTGGAAAAACAGGTGCAAGACGCCGTATTTGCGCTACTTGAAGGCGATAGCCATCTTGCCGAAAAAGTGCGCGATAACGACCGTCAAGTAAATGACCTGCAGTTGCAAATTGACGACGAATGTACCCGCGTACTGGCGCGGCGCCAGCCTGCGGCTTCCGACTTACGCTTGGTACTAGCGGTTATTCGCGCTACTTCAGACCTTGAGCGGATTGGCGATGAAGCCAGCAAAATTGCCCGTAACGCGATGCTTTTAAGTGAAAACAACGGCAATATTCGTGGTTTGGTAGAAGTGCGCCATATCAGCGAACATGTGCGTAAAATGCTGCGTGATGCCCTCACTGCCTTCGCCCGCTTCGACACCGAACTGGCGATGCAGGTCGTGCGCGAAGATGAGCTCGTTGACGACGAGTATGGAAGCGCCATGCGCTCGCTGATGACGTTTATGATGGAAGACTCACGCTCGATTAGCTCAGTGCTGAGCATCATGTGGGTGCTGCGAGCGCTTGAACGGGTCGGTGACCATGCCAATAACCTAGCGGAGTACGTTGTTTATTTGGTGAAGGGCTTAGATATTCGCCATAGCGACCCAGACAAACTAGATCAGGAAGTGATGAAAAAAACCTGATCTGTAAAACGTCTTGCTCTATAAAAAGTCTTGACCAAACGCTCAATTCCTCCTGCAATACGCCCAGATACTTTATCTGGGCGTATTTTTATAAGGAGTTAGCATAGTGGATGCAATGACGGCGTTAACCCGCGGCACCCGCTTGGTGTATCAGAAGGGATTGCGGCGTTATATCTTCTTGCCGATTCTGGTCAATATCATCGTTTACGCCAGCATGCTCAGCGTCGTTATCCAGCGTTTTTCTGGGTGGCTAGATAGCGCTATGACGGCAGTACCTGGCTGGCTTGACTGGTTATCCTGGCTGATTTGGCCGCTATTTTTCATCAGCCTCGTGGTCGTGATCTTCTTTACCTTCACCTTAATCACCCACCTGATTGCCGCGCCATTTTACGGCTTTCTGGCAGCCAAGGTAGAGCGTCAAGCAACCGGTCGCGAACCGCTGGACGACCGTGGGCTAGCGAAAACAGCGGTCGATGCCCTAGGGCGAGAGCTCGTCAAGCTAGGCTATATCCTACCTCGTATGGCAGCGCTATTTGTCATTAGCTGGATTCCTGGCATCAACGTCGTTGCACCTATTTTATGGCTGCTGTTTTCCGCCTGGATCATGGCCATTACCTACCTAGACTACCCAATGGATAACAATAAGATAACGTTTCGGGATATGCGTGCGCGACTATCGCAGCGCTGGTGGCCTAGTCTCACCTATGGCGGGCTCATTATGCTGGTAACCTGGATACCCTTCGCTAATTTATTCCTGATACCCGGCGCAGTGGCCGGTGCCGTGCTGATGTGGGACCACCACTACCGAGGCACGCGCGACATTTCGCCTCATCGCTAAGTGCTCACTTGAGATAACGCTGGCACAACCTATTTGTTACCTTAAGGTTGCTTGGCTGACAGGCCTTGATTAACGATAAGGTTCATACAAGGAATATGACCATGCTAACCCGCGCTCTTTGGTTAACCGCTCTGCTCACTGGCTCTATCTCGCTGGTTTCGGCGCACGATGTCCAAACCGAACACGTCAAGATTACCCACCCCTTTGCCACCCCAACCCCGCCCAGCGTGACCAACGGCGCTGCCTATCTGGATATCGAAGCCCTGGCAGAGCCAGTGACGTTAATGAGTGCCCACTCGCCAATCAGTGCAAGCGTTGAGCTACACGATATGCAGATGGAAGGCGATATGATGAAGATGCGCCAAGTCAGCGCTATCAGCGTTGATGCGGGTGAAACGCTGACAATGCGCCCAGGCGGTGGATATCACATTATGTTCATGGGGCTGCAACAGCCGCTAGTGGAGAGCGAGCGGTTTCCTCTGACACTAACGTTCGCTGAGCATGGCGATGTTGAAGTAGAAGTTTGGGTACAAAGCGCCGAACAAGGCAGCCAAGAAGCGGATGCCCATCATCATCATTAATCGTCACCATGTTGACTAACACCCGTCATGCTCGCTAAAGCGGCATGTTTGTAGGAGCACTCGATGCAACGCGCTCCCACAAACAAGTGAACCCCACCGAGGTGGGGTTCTTGAGCGCTTCTAATGTTCGCGATACTTAACGTTAGCTTCCTATCCTTTTGCGGGGCTCCAACCTTGGAATTAACCCTGACTAACGTACTGACCGTTACTTAATTCGATCCGTGAATTAAATAGAATCCTTTCAATCAGACATCCTTGCCGTTTTAAAGGCTCGCTCATAAGAGTAAGGTTTTTACTGTTCTCAACATAGAAGCGTAACTAAAGTTAACGTTACATGCCGCTATTTTCTTCGGGCAGATCATCTGGGCCATCAAAAGCGGCGTCAGAATCGTCGTGGCTTGTCGAGCTAGGTTCCATTTCAGTAGGGTGTTTGCCCTCGTCACGGATTAGATCGTCCTGGGTATATTCGGCAGGATCTGCCGTACCTTCAGAGTGCGCCTCTACTGGCTGCTCATCGGGTGAAATATTGTTGGCTGGATTAGCTGGCTCTTGAGCGAATGCTGCAGGGCTAGCTACTAGACCAAACGCTACACTTAAAATACCAGCTTTCTTGAGTAGTTCCTTGGACATCATCTTCTATCTCCTCGATCGCTGTTTGATACCGCTAAAGTAAACATCGTGCAAGGAAGGTTGCCTGGGTGGCTTGCTAATTTATAGCTTGCTACTGCATGTCATAAGCTCATGCTGTGCTCACGTCATGCTTTAAGATCATTGCTTATCCGACTTAGCGGTACTCTTCCTTCTTACATATGTACTTGCACCCACCATGCCAGAAAGCCAAAAAATAAAAATAAAGCATATAAAACAATTACTTAAATAAAAACAAGCAACAAAATAAGCGCCCTGTTTAACGTGATAGCTGCCTGCCATGTGGTTAAAAATGACACATGCGCATTGTTTGACCATGCTTGTATGACAGCCTGACACACTTATACAAATACTAGACTTCAGGCAGATCGCCTTGGCGATGTTTCAAGCGTGAACAACACGAGTAGCGGGGAAAACACAGCGAAAAAGAGCACCTTCACCAGGATGGGACTCTATTTGTAGCAGCGCGTCATGCCTTAACAACACATGCTTAACAATTGCCAGGCCAAGCCCTGTGCCACCGGTCGCTGTGCTACGCCCTTTATCTACACGATAGAAGCGCTCGGTTAAGCGTGGGATATGCACCGGGTCAATGCCTTCACCGTCATCATCCACTTCGATACAGGCACTGCCATCTGGCAGGCTTTTCCAGCGCAGTGTTATCTGGCTACCTTCTGGCGTGTAGCGCACAGCATTAAAGGCTAGGTTTGAAATCGCGCTGTGCAGCTCCTGCTCACTGCCAACTAACCGCGCTTCACACTCAAGCATTACCTGAACATCATGCTGCTGGCTAGAAAGTGCCAGTGCATCCCGGCGAATGCGGTCAAGCATTGGCCCTACCACCAGCGGCTGATGATCCTCGCCCCCCTGGTCAATTTCTAACCGTGAAAGTAGCAGCAGGTCATTGACCAGGTTTTGCATGCGCTTGGTTTGCTCTTCCATTTGACCAATCCCACGGCCTAACCGTGGCGGTAGCTGCTCTTTCAACTCGCCGTAAGTTTCTAAATAACCGGTAAGCACCGTGAGCGGGGTGCGCAACTCATGGGAGACGTTAGCAACAAAATCACGGCGCATCTGCTCCAAACGGTGTAAACGAGTAATATCCCGCGCCATCACCAAGCGTTCATCATCACCGTAGAGGGTAATTTGGTACTGAAGAATACATCGTTCATCAATGGGTGACGTTAAGGTCAGCGGCTCACCGTATTTACGTGCGTTAAAGTAGCTGATGAATCGTGGGTCGCGCAGTAGGTTGGTAATGTGCTGGCCGCGGTCGTGGGCGGTTTGTAATCCCAGCATTTTGGCAGCGGCGCTGTTCCACCACTCAAGGTCGCCGTGCCGATCAAGCATCACAACGCTGTCACGCATCGCTTCGGATGATTCTTGAATACGCGCCAAGGTAGAACGTAAGCGGCTTTGGGTTATCCGCTGACTTTTTTGATAACGGTACAGCCGGTCAAACAGCTCACCCCACATCCCTTTAGCGGCGGGCGGCTCATTGTGGGGCTGCAGCGTCAGCCACTGAAACAGCGCGCGCAGCTGGCGTAAATGGTAAACAAGACAAACGGCAAATCCTGCCGCCAGCCCAAGGCTAGGTGCGTTTAGTAACCACCCTAGGAAAACGCCTAGTATCGCCCACCAACCAATGCGCCACAGCTCTCGGCTCCACAAACGCACAGTTACACCCGAGCAGAGAAGCGGTACCCCGTGCCTCGCACCGTTTGGATGAGGTTTTGGTGGGCTTCCCCTAAGGCTTTACGTAAACGGCGAATATGTACGTCTACCGTACGCTCTTCTACATACACATTACCGCCCCATACCTGATCCAACAGCTGACTGCGGGTGTAAGCACGTTCTTGGTGGGTCATAAAAAACTGCAGCAGACGATACTCCGTAGGGCCCATTTCCAACGCCTTACCATAAGCGCTCACCCGATGGCTGACAGGATCTAAAAGCAATCCATTGATTTCAATAGGGTCTTCGACGCCACGAGGCGTCGTACGGCGTAACACGGCTTTTAAGCGCGCCACCAGCTCACGGGGCGAAAAAGGCTTGGTGATATAGTCATCCGCCCCAGCCTCAAGACCTTGAATCTTATTATCCTCTTCGCCTTTGGCGGTTAGCATAATAATCGGCACTTCAGCCGTTGCTTCTTCGCGCTTCAAACGCCTTGCTAGCTCAATACCGCTGGTGCCTGGCATCATCCAGTCCAACAATATGAGATCAGGCTGATGATCGACCACGATGGCGTGGGCATCCTGGGCGTTATCCGCTTCAAGCACGCGATAGTCAGCCATTTCCAGCGCTACAGCGATCATCTCGCGGATAGGCGCTTCATCATCGACAATCAAAACGGTCTTGGCGGTCATTCCAGGGCCTCACGGTGTTCAATGAAAACTGGTTCGAAAGCACAGTTCAAAACAAATAGTTCAATGACATATCAGTGACGATAACACCATGACTTGATGACAGTTCTATGACATTCACGATATTTAGCCTGTCACCGGCCACCCACTCAGTGCGATACCGGCAAACATCAACAGGCCAGACCAGTGATTGTTAAGAAACGCCTGGAAACAACGGTCGCGCTCACGGTCAACAATGAGCCGCTGCTGATGCACAAACGTAGCCGCCATACCCGCTAGCCCAAGCCAGAAAAAGCCACCTAAACCAACGCGTAACCCCACCCAGGCAAGTAGCATCAGTGTCGCCACTTGCAGCAAGCCAATCATCAGACGGTCAGCGCCACCAAACAGCACTGCGGTAGATTTAATGCCTATTTTTAGGTCATCGTCACGGTCAACCATGGCGTATTGGGTATCGTAAGCCACGGTCCACAGCAAGTTTGCGCTAAACAACAGCCACGCTTCCAGCGGCACATATCCCAACACCGCACCAAAGGCCATGGGGATCGCCCAGGAAAACGCCGCCCCCAACACCACCTGAGGGAAATGGGTATAGCGTTTCATAAACGGGTAGATAAAGGCCAATACCACACCACCAAACGACAGCAGCACCGTAAACCAGTTAGTGAATAACACTAAAATAAACGCAGCAGCCACCAACGCAACAAACAGCAGCTGTGCCTCAGTTTCACTAATCCGCCCAGTGGCTAGCGGGCGATGCTTAGTGCGCTTTACATGGCCATCAAAGTGACGGTCAGCATAATCATTAACCACGCAGCCCGCGGCGCGCATGACGTACACACCAGCAATAAAAATCAGCAGCACATTGCGCCCAGGCACGCCGTCTGCCGCTATCCACAGCGCCCATAACGTTGGCCACATCAATAGCCAGGTGCCAATCGGGCGGTCCAAGCGCATTAAATGTATGAAATCTGCCACTCGGGCCCATCCCGTTGGCCGCAACAGAGAACGATCCATGCTTACCTCTCGAAAAGAAAACGCTAGCACTAGCCTAGCGCGAAGGCAGGCCAAGATCATCTGCCATGCTCGATAAAAAGTACTCCTGCACCAGTAGCGACAACCCACTGTGCTGAAACACCGAGCGCCGCCCCCATACGCTATCTGCCAGCAGTGCAGGCTGTTCGGCAACAAAGCGGGGCTGATGACGGGTGGCGTAAAGCGGCCCGCGGACCAGACCCGGCTGGCAAAACAGCCAACTGCCTAATGAGCGCTCGCCCAGCCCTTCCAAGCCTTTGCCTTGTAGCTGGCTAAGTGGCGCTACCGAGCGTGCAACCACCCAAGGTTTACTCCCCACACACAGCGCCACTTCTCTTAGCCATGCATAGCGGCGCGGGGCAATGCCCAGCGCCAGCGCTTCATCCCGCAGGGGCAAACCAACCGTTTGGCGCAGCAGTTGCACCCGAAACGCGCTAGCGCCGCCTGCGGCGGTTAGCCGTGTTGTTAGGGAATCCTTCGAGGCCACCCACTGCCACCACGAGGCGCTCATCCCAGGGCGAGCCGCCGCAATGGGAAGCCAGTGAGGAAATAAAGGTACTAGCTGGTGGGGAACGAAAGAGGCTTGCCGAACAGTAGGGGCGATCACCAGGGTCTCCAAGGCGGTCAATACACAGAAAGCTAGTGTAACATGGTGGCCAAACAGGCTTTTGTTCCACCGACTTTTGGTGACTGCATGCCCGCACCCGACACACCACTACCGCTCCATTCGCATTCAGCGCTGATTATCATTGGCACTGGCATGGCGGGGATTGGCCTTGCCCGCGCCCTGCGCCGGCAAGGTGATACACGCACCATTACCCTGGTCAGCGCGGATAGCGGCGATGATTACAGTAAACCGCTACTCTCCACCGGCTTTGCGAAGCGCCTAACGCCTGACCAGCTGGCACAGCGCAGCGCCCGCGAGGTTGCCGAAGAGCTCAATGCCGAGCTAATTACCCACACCCAGGTCGTGCAACTGCATGTGGATAACCGGCGCATAACACTCGGTAACGGCCATCAGCTTCACTACGATGACCTTGTACTGGCGACTGGCGCGGCACCACGCATGCCCTTCAACGTGCCAGAAAACGTCGCCAAGCGGTGCTTCACTGTGAACGACTTAGATGAATACCGCCGCTTTCATACCACGTTAGCGTCAGCGCCTGCGCGGGTAGCGATTGTAGGGGCTGGACTGGTGGGCTGTGAATTTGCCAATGATTTACACGCGGGCGGCCACCAAGTCACTCTGATTGCGCCAGAAAGCACGCCGCTGCCACGCCTGCTACCCGAACCGTTAGGGCAAACACTGAGTAACGCTTTTCAGGCAGCAGGTATCCAGCTTGCTTTAGGGCGCACCCTACAAACACTGACGCTTGCCCCCGACAATGCCCTATCGCTGCGCCTTGACAATGGCGACCGCTATGCTGCTGACATCGCATTACTGGCCACCGGCTTAACACCGCGCAGCGAGCTTGCAGAGGCCGCCGGACTGGCGGTGTCCCGCAGCGGCATCATGGTTGATCGCCAATTGCGTACCTCTCAACCAAACATCTTTGCGCTAGGCGATGTGGCCTGCGTGGAAGGCGTTAACGCGATGTACGTGCAGCCGTTACAAGCAAGCGTGAAAGCACTGGCGTCAACACTCTCCGGAACTCCCACCAACGTCAGCTTTGGAGCCTGGCCAGTGCTGGTTAAAACCGCACTGCTACCGGTGGTTGCCTACCCCCCCGCCACCACGCCAGCACGGTGGCGAATAGAAGGAGAAGGGAGTGAAATGACAGCCATTGCTGAAAATAAAGACGGACGTTTGATTGGATTTGCGTTGACAGGCGGCTGCGTGAGAAGGAAAGTGGAGCTTTCCAGAGTAGCACCTGCGCTGCTAGGCTGAATTTGCCGCATTCACGGCTAAGCTAGAAAAGCTAACCAGTTGGGCAGTGCTTCTAACAACGCTGATGAGCTTATGCTTAATTTTCACATAGGGAGATACCTTTTATGCGCAAACCTGAACTCGCCGCTGCCATTGCTGAAAGCGCTGACCTATCCAAAGACAAAGCAGGCCAAGTCCTGAACGTTATTTTGGATGAGATCACCAACAGCGTTGCCAAAGGCGAAGATGTCGCTCTTATTGGTTTTGGCACGTTCACCGTGCGTCAGCGCGCCGCGCGCACCGGCAAAAACCCACAGACTGGCGAACCGCTGCAAATTCCCGCTAGTAAAAACGTTGCGTTTAAGCCGGGCAAAGCGCTTAAGGACGCCGTTTCCTAATGAAACTCAAGCTGACGCTGTGGCTACTGAGCTTCCTACTCAAAAGAGCCCTGCGCCGCAAGCCACGCTTTCGTGAACAGCTAGAGCGAATGCGTGGCCTGGACTGGGGCATTGCTACAGAAGACTTAAGCACTGCTCGCTATTACCGGATGACACCGAAAGGCATCATCTCAGGCAAAGGGTTACCTGTTGATCTGGATATTGAGCTTCGTTTTCGCGATCAGGATGCCGCGTTAAAGATTCTCAAGAAACCTACCCAGCAGGCCTTTCTTGACGGCATGGTGGCCGGTGAAGTCCGCTTGGTAGGCGACTCTGCTGATATGACCAAGCTGCAAAAACTGTTGAAAAATATGTAGCCGTGGGCACGCCACGCCACCTCAAGGTGGCGTGATCTTTTCTGCTAGCTTTACCCGTTAGTTTTCCCGCTTGTTCTCAGTTGCCTCTCTCAGCGCGTTTCCCATCTATCGGTGCCTCCACTGACTGCCAAGCCTTATGCTTGCCCAGCCGCTTGTTGTGTCCTCACGAAGCGCTTACTGTTAGGCGATCGTTGAAGACAAGCACATGCCTCTCCCCGTACAATAGAAATTAAACTAAAGTCTAACAACAGAGACCCACCAGAAACGCTATGCCTATCTCACTGCCCTTGCGGCGTCTTTGGACCCTAGACAAGTTTGCTTACAGCCTACGCGTATTTATCGCGTTCAGCGGGGCGCTGCTGTTTAGTGGCCTTATGGGTGACGTTGGGCTAGTGATTCCGCTGTTTTTAGGCATTATCGCCTCTGCTTTGTCAGAAACCGATGACAGCTGGCAGGGGCGTTTACAAGCCCTGGCGGTAACGCTGGTCTGTTTTGCATCGGCTTCGTTTATTGTGCAGTGGCTCTTTCCCTGGCCGTGGCTGTTTGCGGTGGGGTTAGCGATCTCTACCTTCACTTTGATTATGTTAGGAGCCATTGGTCAGCGTTACGCCACCATTGCCTCCGGTACGTTAATTCTCTCAATCTACTCCATGATCAATATTGAACAGCACGGGGGCGTAGATGACGACGTGGCTGCCCGGCAGTTGCTGTTGCTTGCTGGGGCGGCGTGGTACGGGGTTATTTCCGTTTTCTGGTGCGCCCTGTTTTCGCGCCAGCCGGTCAAACAAAGCATGGCGCGGGTATATAAAGCGCTGGGCGAATTTTTGATTTTAAAGTCGGCGCTGTTTGAACCCGTGCGTGGGGTAGACCTGGAAGCCCGCCGCGTTGCTCTGGCCAGGCAAAACGGCAAAGTGGTTGATGCCCTTAATCAAGCCAAAGAGATGATTTTCCGCCGCCTAGAAGGGCAGCGCGGCAGCCGCAAACTAAACCGCTACCTACAAGTTTACTTTATTGCTCAGGATATTCACGAGCGGGCAAGCTCTACTCACTACCCTTATAGCGCGCTCACCGAGGCATTTTTTCACCATGACGTACTGTTTCGCTGCCAACGGCTGCTTGACCAGCAAGGCCGCGCCTGTCGCCAGCTCGCCAAATCGCTGCTGCTAAACCGCCCCTTTGGCCATGAGCAAAGCGAGCAAGCGCTGGCCGACCTACGCGCCTCAATCCACAACCTAAGCGAGCAGGGCAAGCCAGAGTGGCGTCCGCTCATGCATCCGCTTAACGCGCTTGCCGACAACCTCACCATCTTAGAAGCGCAAATTGCCAGCGCCCATAACCCCGATACCGCTGACAACCGCCTCGACAGCTCACTCTATGATCGCTCGCCCTCTAGCGCGTTAGAAGCGTGGAAGCGCGTTCAGCTAAACTTAACGCTGGGGTCGCCCACGTTTCGCCATGCGGTGCGCTTATCTACCGCGTTGCTGGTGGGCTACGGACTGCTGCAGTGGCTCGACCCTGAGCAGGGCTTTTGGATATTACTGACGACCCTGTTTGTTTGCCGCCCCAATTTTGCCACCACGCGGCGCTTTCTCTCCCAGCGTATTCTGGGCACCGTGCTTGGCCTAACTGTCGGTTGGGCATCGATTAGTTTGTTTCCTCAAGCCAGCATTCAAAGCATGATCGCGGTGGCAGCGGGAGTCTCTTTCTTTGCCAACCGCGAAAAACACTATGTGATCGCCACTGCGTCCATCACCCTATTAGTGTTATGCAGCTTTCACCAGGTCGGCGACGGTTTTAACCTAATTTGGCCACGCCTATTTGATACCTTGATCGGCTCACTGATTGCAGGGCTTGCGGTATTTTTTATTCTGCCCGACTGGCAGGGCCGCAAACTGTATCGGGAAGCGGCCAACGTGCTCAACAATCACCGCCGCTATTTAGATGAAATTGTTCACCAGTACGAAGAGGGCAAGCAAGACGACCTGGCTTACCGCTTAGCCCGCCGCAACGCCCACAATGCCGATGCGGCACTGTCAACGCTGCTGACCAATATGCTCCACGAGCCAGGTCACTACCGCAAACAAGACGCTGATAACGGGCTGCGCTTTCTAGTGCTGTCTAACACGCTGCTAAGCCACTTATCCGCCCTTGGAGCCCATCGTCACCAGTTGGCGGACGATGAAGACGACGCGGCGCTAGTGCCGCTTGCCAAGCGTATTAGCGCGCTGCTAGCGCAGCTGGCTGAACAGCTAAAAAAACGCCAGCCTGTCACGCCACTCGCCGATCAGGTCAGCGAACTACTGGCGCAGTTAGAGCAAAATGCCACTGACGGTTCAGATAACACTTCAGATAACAACGTAGATGAGCACGCCGTAACGCTTTACCGCCCCATCCAAAGCCAGCTACGCCTGATTGCCGCACAGCTAGAGCCCCTTGGTGACGTCGCTAACCGGTTAACGGAGACACCGGGAGAAACTGCCTAGAGTGCGCAAGCCAGTGCCCAGACGGTACGCCCTATTTTTAGAAGGTTTCAAAAGTAGAGCTCAGGCCACAGCGGCCAGCTTCTGTTTCAGGTGTAACCCCTCCCAGCCCCACACTAGGGCGCTCGTTATTGTAGTACAAGAGCCAGCGAGCGGCGTAATCTTAACTTCTCCCATACTTTCGAGCAGATATTGGGCTAACTAGTCGTGGCACACCATTCGATTTTAGCGTTCTACATACACATGTTACTGGGGCTTCCCCGGCTGGATTAACATGAACTTAATACCCCAAATTTCCATCCATACTAATAGCTTACCGCTAATATATTATGGTTCATTATCACAGCTAACAGAGAGCGGCTTACCCCGCCATTCAATGATCTGGTCTAGTGCCCGGATAACTCGCTCGGCAGGTAACAATATATCAACTTTGGGCACCAAGACCTTCGCAGTTAAATTCGTCAGTCGCACTCAGAAGGGGTAGCGATGACCTTTACCTGAATCCGTGAAGTCGGCGCCGACACTTTCCCTATCAACGCCAGTACGTATTTTTTGATCACCGATACCCTCTTAAGCGACCAACACATACCGGCTAGTGCCGCTTCTTGTTGCATT
>SKHS01000191.1 GCA_007116835.1 Halomonas sp. | reverse complement strand
TATCGCTTTATGTTTGGGGCGTTTGGAAAGGCCGCTAGCCAAACCCGGCTACATTTTGTTAGCCAAGCCGCCATTGATGCGGGGGTGAAAGAGCGCCTGGGCCTGCATAGCACGTTGGCGGCATGCAAGAACGTGCGCGGCGTGCGTAAAAAAGATATGAAACTCAACGACGCCTGCCCAGAGCTAACCGTTGACCCACAAACCTATGAAGTGCGCTGCGATGGCGAGTTACTCACCTGCGAGCCCGCCACCGAACTGCCGCTAGCCCAGCGTTATCATTTGTTTTAATTGGGGCTATTTCATTTAGGTAGAGGTGACGGGGGAGGTCGAAGAGAGGGTCTTTTGCCATGGATGGCAAAAGTGGCGTATAGGGATGTATTCACAGCGCCCTCTCGTAAGCCTACCCCCGGCACAGCCTCATAGATAGCGAAAGGACGGTAGAGATGCTGAAATTGATAGAACGTTTAGGGCCGGTGGAAGAGCGCGCTGCCAGCGACACGCTGACACTGCCCTTTGAACTGCGCATCCGCGGGCGTTTAAAAGCGGACAGCGACAGCGGCCAAGTGTTGGGCCTGTTTCTAGACCGTGGCCCGGTACTGCGCGACGGCGAAGGTTTAAAAGCGGAAAGTGGCGAAGTGGTACGCATACGTGCCGCCATCGAGCCGGTGGTGACCGCGCGAGTTAGCACCGGCTTACCCCTGGCGCGGCTGGCATATCATCTTGGCAATCGCCATGTACAGTTAGCGCTGGGCGAAGACGAGAAGAGCGGCTGGGTACGTTTCCCCCCCGACCATGTGCTAGAAGAGCTGGCGGAATTACTAGGGGCTGAGCTTGAACATCACAATGCCACCTTCGACCCAGAACCTGGCGCCTATAACCAAGTAGGTGGCGGCGGGCATTCTCACGGGCATTCTCATGGTCATGGGCACTCCCACGACCATGAGCATCCACATGACCATTCACACACGCATGAGCATCATCATGCCCACTGAACGTGCCTTACCAGAAAACCATGACTTAGCCCTGCTAGGGCTAATGCAACTGGTCAGCCCCGCGCTGCCCATCGGTGCCTTTGCGTTTTCCCAAGGGTTGGAAAGTGCCTTTGAGCTAGGCTGGGTAAGTGATGAACAAAGCCTTTCTGAGTGGCTTTCTGGCGTATTGGAAGATGGCCTAACCCGCTGTGAACTGCCGCTGATCGCGCGCTTGTACACCGCCTTTGAGCAGCAGGACAGCGATGCAATCGCTCAGTGGGACGCGTGGTTGGCAGCCACCCGCGAAACCGCTGAACTCGCCGCCGAAGACAGCCGCTTGGGTGCTTCACTCAAGCGCCTGTTAGGCAGCCTGGACTTACTGCCCCGCCAGGATGAGCAAAGTGAAGGCTGTCTGCCGCCTTTATTACCTACCCAGGCAGGCTACGTGACGCTATTTAGCTATGCTGCCCATATGCGTGGCGTGTCCCTGCGTCAGGCGCTGTTAGGGTTTGGCTGGGCGTGGCTGGAAAACCAACTGGCAGTGGCCTGCAAAGCACTGCCCCTAGGCCATACCGCCGCCCAGCGAGTGATTGAACAGCTGCGCGGAGAACTGGTGGCCGCTGTCGACCAAGCACTATTGTTCGACGATGACGATCTTGGCCCGATACTGCCCGGCGTAGCGCTGGCAAGCGCTCTGCACGAAACGCAATATTCACGTTTGTTTAGAAGTTAAACGCTTATCTATTAGGAGAAAACAATGACGCACTGTTTACGTGTAGGCGTGGGTGGCCCGGTGGGTTCCGGTAAAACCGCACTGCTCAAGCAGCTCTGTTCGGCGCTCCGGGATTACTACGATATCGCTGTCGTGACCAATGACATCTACACCCGCGAAGACGCTGACTTTCTGCTCAAACACGATGCGCTGCCTGCCGACCGCATCCTGGGTGTGGAAACCGGCGGCTGCCCGCATACCGCCATCCGCGAAGACGCTTCGATGAATTTGGCGGCCATCGATGAGTTACACGCCCGCCACCCAAAACTAGAGCTGGTACTGGTAGAGTCCGGTGGCGACAACCTATCGGCCACCTTCAGCCCTGAGCTTTCCGACCTCACGCTGTATGTGATTGACGTTTCCGCAGGCGATAAAATTCCCCGCAAAGGTGGGCCAGGTATTACCAAGTCAGACCTGCTGATTATTAACAAAATCGATATTGCCGAGCAGGTACATGCTTCGCTGGAGGTAATGGAGCGGGATTCGAAGAAAATGCGCGGCGAACGCCCCTTTGTGTTTACCAATCTCTACGATGGCGTTGGGCTTGAGGAGATCATTCGCTTTATTCTCGATAAAGGCATGTTGGATGAGCGTCGGCCCCAGGTGGCGACGGCGTAAGCACCGCAAAAACCGTTCTGCCCCTGTGATAGGGGCGGAGCAGTCAGAAAAACGTGGCTGGCATCATGCCAAACGGGCCGTCCCTGGCCACCACGCTTATACAGTGAACGGATCGGCGCTCAATGACCTTAACGTAGGTTATGGGGTGTCCTGTTTGGTCGTTAATTTACTGTTACGTAAAGTAAAATAAGTGGCGACGCTAAAGTTGGCATATATTAGGCCGATAAAAGATGCATAAAACCATCAATAAATTTCTTCCTATGACCTACTGAGACACGCTTAATGGCCACTCCTCCTTCGACTACCAAAAAACGAAGCCTTAGCTTACAAGCTAAAGTGCTAATGCTTGTTCTTCTACCACTTTTCATAGTGACGGTAGGCTTGGTGACGTTTAACGCGTTTGAGCGTACGCAAGACACCCGCGATAGCTTGGCAAACCAGCGAGAGGTATTGATTGAGGAGCGCCGCAATGCGGTGCGCGATATTGTTCAGGTGGCGACTACCGCTATTTCGCCTATCTACGATCAGGCCAGCGCCAACGATGAGGAAGCTAAACAGCAGGTAGCAGAGCTGGTGCGCGCGATGCGCTTTGAAGGCGACAACTACGTTTTTATCTACGACTTTGAGGGTAACAACATCGTGACGGCCCCCGCGCCAGAGCGTGAAGGCACCAACATGATAGACGTAAGAACTCCGGATGGTAACTACCTCATTCGCGACGTCATTCAGGTTGCCAAAAGTGGCGGCGGTTTTCATAGCTACTTATGGGAGTACCCAGGCACTCGTGAGATTGAGCCCAAGCACTCTTATATAGATCGCTTGGAAAAATGGGACTGGATGATTGGTGCTGGGGTTTACGTCACGGATGTTGATGTGGTGGTGGCGGATCTTGAAGCAGCCGCCAATGCTGATTTACGCCAGTCTATTCTCTTCGCGGCCCTATTGGGCGCTGCGTTGTTTGTTGTTGTTGCGTTACTGGCAGTTGGTTTTGTACGCCGTACTATCGGGCCGATTAAGCGTACCGCCAACGCCATGCACGATATCGCTCAAGGCCGGGGCGACCTTACCCGCCGCCTAGCGGTAGAAAGCGACGACGAAGTTGGCAACCTGGCGGTTCAGTTCAACGCCTTTGTTGCGCGTATGCAGGAAACCCTACGTGATGTGCGCCGCAGCACCATCAGCGTTTACCACTCGGCAGGCGAGATGTCTCATAGCTCAGAAGAGTTGGCTACCCGCACCGAGCAGGCCGCTGCCAACCTGCAAGAAACCTCGGCCTCTATGGAAGAGATCACCTCGACCGTAAACCACAGTGCGGATAACGCCCAGCAGGCCAATCAGCTGGTGCAGTCTACCGCTGAAGTGGCCCACCAGGGTGAAGAAGCCATGGGTCAGGTTGAGCGGACGATGCACGACATCAATGACTCAGCGGCGCGCATTAGCGATATCATCACGATGATCGATGCGATTGCCTTCCAAACCAATATTCTGGCGCTAAATGCGTCGGTGGAAGCCGCGCGGGCGGGTGAGCATGGCCGTGGTTTTGCGGTGGTCGCGCAAGAAGTACGTACACTGGCCAGCCGTTCAAGCGATGCATCAAAAGAGATTCGTACGCTGATTGATAGCTCTGTTAAGCATACCCACGCCGGTGCCGAG
>SKHS01000194.1 GCA_007116835.1 Halomonas sp. | reverse complement strand
CGTTTGGATGCGCTTAGCGAAGGTGCTATTCCTGCTTTTGAACCGCTATCGCGTTACCCTGAAGTTCGTCGTGATTTAGCATTTACGATAACTCAGGAAACGCCGGTACAGGCGCTGCTTGACTGTGCAAAAGCGCAGGCGGGGGATTACCTGAAAGATATCAATCTATTTGATGTCTATGCTGGTAAAGGCGTCGCTGATAATTGCAAGAGCATTGCGTTGGGCTTGACGTGGCAGCATGCATCGCGCACGCTAAACGATGATGAAATCAACCAGTTGGTGGATTTAATCGTCACGCAAGTGAGAGCAGAGTTAGGTGCGGAGCTTCGCGGCTAGGATTCGCGGCTAACCAAATGGTGCCATGACATGCCGCTTATCACGTTCTTGGCAATGCGTTTGCTACATGGAGGAGCCTTATGGGTGCGTTGACCAAAGCTGAGCTAGCAGAACATTTACATACTGAGCTTGCGCTGTCGAAGCGGGAAGCAAAAGCCATGGTAGAAGCCTTCTTTGAAGAGATTCGCGCCTGCTTGCGTGAAAACGAGCAGGTTAAACTATCGGGTTTTGGCAACTTCGATCTGCGTGATAAGCGAGAAAGGCCTGGGCGTAACCCGAAAACGGGAGAAGAAATTCCGATTTCTGCCCGGCGGGTGGTGACGTTTCGGCCGGGTCAGAAGCTAAAACAGCAGGTTGAGCGCTATACAGGGGAACAATCCTAACAGATCAACCGAGGTACCCTGGTTAGCGTTGACTAGCGAAAAGGAGTGCTCATGGCACTCCTTTTACTTTTCTGTGCCTCCTTGCGCTATAGCACCCTATTCTGTGGCTCTCGGTTCTGTAGCTACCAGTATGTAGCTACCGAATGTAAATGGTTGGATGGTTACAGGCCGCGACCTTCGATGAGCCAAGTGATCACTACCTTGATGATATAACCCAGCATCCCAGCGCCTAATACGATAAACAGCATTATCGTGCCAAACTTTCCGGCATTCGATTTTTTTGCTAAGTCCCAGATAATAAAGCACATAAAAACAATTAAACCGCCGACCATGATAGGTGTTATCCATGTTTCAAAGGTCTGCTGCATGAGGGCTCCTAGTGGGCAATTAGTAATCGCTTCGGGGTAGGCGTGCGTCGTTTTTACAAGTCGTGTTAATATTTGACCAAATTCATCAGGTATTTGTCGACTGAATACAGGGCAGTGCGACAATTTTGCAGAGGAGCATAACCATGCCAATGCTAACGATACTCGTCGGTACTATGTATGGCGGCGCACTTGATGTTGCTGAGCAAGTAAAGCCGTTGTTTGAGAAAGCCGGCTACACGGTTGCGATCTCTGAGCAGCCAACGGTCGATGACCTGGCGGTCAGTGATGGTGTCGCTCTGTTTTGTGTTTCTACAACAGGAAGTGGCGATTTTCCTGGCAACTTCGTTCCCTTTGTACGCAGCCTAAAAGAACAAAGTCCGTCGCTTGGTGAGCTTCGCTACGGGCTCATTGCGCTAGGTGACAGCTCCTACGGCGATACATTTTGCGGCGCAGGTAGAGCGCTTGATGAGCTGCTGGCAGAGAGTGGTGCTACCCGCTTGGGTGATCGCCTGGAAATAGACGCCATGGAAACCTTTATGGCGGATGATGCGGCGGTTCCATGGGTAGAAGAGTGGATTGAAAGCCAGCAACTGATGGTTGCCTCATGACGCAGCGAGTGCCTTACTCTCCTGAGCGCGTAAGCATTGCGATTGGCTTATGTGTTGTCATGCTGTCAGCATTGCCACGCTATATGGTGGGTGGTTACGAAACTCGCCAAACTTTACTGCTGATGGCGCTGGCGTTTGTGGCTGGTGCCGCTTTCCTGCAGTGGAGAATGCTTTCAGCCAGCGCCCGCAAAGCACTGCCCCGGCTGCTTCGGCGCTTAGTGGTTATGTTTGTGATGGGCGTGATGGTCATGGGTGCCTGGCATGGTTTATTTACTGACTGGATTAGCTGGCAGGTGTTTATTTCTCATGCTGCGACGTGTGGTCTTTTATTTCATGCAGTGTCTTTATGGTGGACATCACGGGATTAAACACCCATAGCTGCCAGTGAGACCGTTAAGCTACAAATCTATTATCACAATGACAGAAATGTGTTTAGGAACGGATTGGGGAAGAAAATGCCACTAAAAACGGCTATTTTCGCTAGCTAATCCCTTGTAATTGGGGGGTATGCCCCCATCTTGCGAGCATGGCGCTTGCCACCATGCGTCAGGGTTCTTAAAATCGACCCCTTGAACTTATTATACGCTATCAACATAACGCCCAGCCGCTAGAGGACAATTCATGCAAGTTTCCGTCGAGACGACCTCCCAGATCGAACGCCGCATTACGATTCAAGTACCGGCTGCCGAAATCGACGAGGCCGTCAGCACTCGCTTAAAAGATACCGCGAAGAACGTTCGCTTGAATGGTTTTCGCCAGGGCCGAGTGCCGATGGCTGTAGTTCGTCAGCGCTACGGCGACAGCGTGCGCAATGAAGTGGTTAGTGAAGTGATGCGTGAGCGTTACGTGCGAGCAATCACTGAAGAAGGTCTTAATCCGGCAGGTTTTCCCCAGATTGAGCCGACAACTAACCAGGCTGGTCAAGATCTCGAATTTGTTGCGGTAATGGAAATTTACCCGCAGGTTGAGCTTGCCTCCATCGAAGGAACAGAGGTTGAGCGTCCGGTTGTAACGGTCAGCGATGCCGATGTTGATGAGATGATCGATACGCTGCGCAAACAAAATGCTGCGTGGGAAGATGTCGAAGCTGCTGCCGCTGATGGCGATCAAGTAACGATCGATTTCCAAGGCTTCCTCGGTGATGAGCCGTTTGAAGGTGGAAGTGCAGAAGGCCATGCGTTGGTAATTGGCTCTAACAGCTTTATTCCAGGTTTTGAAGAGCAGTTGATTGGTGCAAAAGCGGGTGAAGAGAAAACCATTTCGGTTACCTTCCCCAGCGATTACCAAGCAGAGCACCTTGCAGGCCAAGAAGCCACCTTTAAAGTGACTGTCCATAAAGTCAGCAGCCAAGCGCTGCCAGCGGTGGACGCTGAGTTTATTGCACGCTTTGGCGTTGAAGATGGCGACGAAGCCAAATTCCGTGCTGAAATCAAGAAGAACATGACGCGTGAGGCTGCTCAGGCAGTTGATAATCGAGTTAAGCAACAGGTTCTTGATGCGCTGAAAAAGGCGAACGATATCCCGGTGCCAAGCGCTCTTGTGCAGCAAGAAACGGATGGCATGAAGCGCCAAGCCGCACAGCAGTTTGGCCTGGGCGAAGATTTTGATGTCAGCCAGTTGCCTAACGAGCTGTTTGAAGCCCAAGCAAAAGGGCGTGTTCAAGTAGGTTTGCTGTTGGCAGAAGTGATCAAAGCCAATGAGCTGGATGCCGACGATGACGCCATCAAGGCCAAAGTGGAAGAGCTTGCTGAGCAGTATCAGGATCCTTCCGAAGTGGTTGATTACTACATGGGTAATGAGCAGCTTAAAACCCAAGTGAAATCTGCCATTCTTGAAGAAAAAGCGGTAGATAAACTGTTAGAGCAGACGAACGTAAAAGACGTTGAAATGTCTTATCAGCAGGCACTGGCCGCTGCTCAGCAGCAAGCCGAACAAGATGAAGATGTTGAAGAAGGCGAGCAGGCTAACGCCTAACTTCATCGCGTGGCGCATCATCTATTGATGCGCCTTTCCCTTACCGGACGCAAGGAATCACCCGAATGAGTGAATTTGATATTCAAAACGCCGGCGGTCTAGTGCCTATGGTGGTTGAGCAGAGCGCCAAAGGGGAAAGAGCCTATGACATCTACTCGCGTCTTCTAAAAGAGCGTGTCATCTTTTTGGTAGGCCCCGTAGAAGATTACATGGCGAATCTAGTGGTGGCACAGCTGCTATTTCTTGAGTCGGAGAATCCCGACAAAGATATTCACCTGTACATCAACTCGCCGGGTGGCTCGGTGACGGCGGGTATGTCTATTTATGACACCATGCAGTTCATCAAGCCTGATGTG
>SKHS01000167.1 GCA_007116835.1 Halomonas sp. | reverse complement strand
GGAGAGTGTGTTGAGAAGGGCTAGACGACATTAGTAGCCTCCGTCGGTCGTTGAGAGCGAGACGCCGCTTAGCGTGCTCAATAAATTGCCCAGCAGGCTAGAAGCACCAAACCGGAAGTGCTCAGGCGTTACCCACTGTGCACCCATGATACGAGTGGCAAGCACTAGGTAGTCAGCGGCTTCTTCGGCGGTGCGTACCCCGCCTGCCGCTTTGAAACCAACCTTTTCACCGCTGGCCTTAATCACGTTAAGCATAATCTCAGCGGCTTCTAGGGTGGCGTTGGTTTCGACTTTGCCCGTGGATGTTTTAATAAAGTCCGCGCCGCCCTCAATGGCAAGTTCACTGGCCCGTTTGATAAGCGCGGGATCTTTGAGTTCGCCTGATTCAATGATGACTTTTAGTTTTGCTTGGCCAGCGCAGGCGGCTTTGCACATTTCGACCAGCTCAAGGCCAGTGGCTTCATCGCCTGCCATTAGCGCGCGGTAGGGAAATACCACATCCACTTCATGGGCACCGGAGGCGACGGCATCGCGGGTTTCACGGGCAGCGCCCATGATGTCCTCGCCGCCGCTGGGAAAATTAGTGACGGTGGCAATGTTAACCTGGTCATTGAGCTTGTGAGCGGTGAGTGCGCGCTGTGCGGTGACAATAAACTGCGGGAAAACGCATACTGCTGCTGGGTGACCAAACGGCGTTTTTACCTGCTGGCACAGCGCTTCAATGGTGCTATCGGTGTCGCTGTCGTTCAGGCTCGTTAAGTCCATTAGGGTGAGTGCCTGGCGGGCAGCTTGGATAACATGGGCTTGAGTGTGCTGGGTGGAGGCAGTCGCAGTCATGGAAATCTCGCAATTGAATAAAAGACAAAACGGGCACTGCTAAAAAATGGCAGCGCCCGTCGTAGTGGCGTACTCGCTACGTCAGGCGGTCATGCTGCCCAACGCGATAAAGAAACCAGCAATGGATGCCGACATCAGATTAGACAGTGTACCTGCCAGTACGGCCTTCACGCCAAAGCGGGCGATTTCTTTACGGCGGGTGGGGGCAATGCTACCCAAGCCACCTAATAGAATGGCAATGGAAGAAAGGTTAGCAAAGCCGCACAGCGCAAAAGAAAGAATTGCCATGGTATGCGGTGTCATCATCTGACCTGTGGCGGCCACTACCTGTTCTCCATCAATGTAAGGAGCAAGGTTGATGTAGGCGACAAACTCATTCACTACCAGCTTCTGGCCAATAAACGAACCCGCCAGGGTGGCTTCTTCCCAAGGGACGCCGAGCAAAAAGGCAAGCGGTGCAAACAGCCAGCCAAGAATCAGCTCAAGGCTGAGTGATTCAAAGCCAAACCAGCCGCCAACGCCGCCTAAAATGCCGTTAACTAGTGCAATAAGGGCAATAAACGCCAGCAGCATGGCACCGACGTTGGCGGCAAGTTTCATGCCGGAGGTAGCGCCCGCTGCCGCTGCATCTAGTACGTTGGCAGGTTTATCTTCCTGCTCTTTAAGCTCTTCTTCTACCCTAGAAACGCTGTCGCTGTCGGTCGCATCTTGGGTTTCAGGCATGATCAGCTTGGCAAACAGCAGGCCACCTGGAGCGGCCATAAACGACGCTGCGACCAGGTATTCCATGGGAATACCCAACGCGGCGTAGCCCGCCAGTACAGAACCGGCCACGGATGCCAGGCCACCGCACATTACCGCGAACAATTGAGAAGGGGTCATACGAGCAATAAATGGGCGAACCACCAGCGGCGCTTCCGTTTGGCCAACAAAAATGTTTGCCGTGGCAGAGAGCGATTCAGTACGCGAGGTGCCGAGCGCTTTTTGCAGTGCGCCACCTAAAATCCGAATGATCCACTGCATAATGCCAATGTAATAAAGCACCGCGATAAGTGACGAAAAAAAGATAATGACGGGGAGCACTTTAATGGCGAATACAAAACCGACGTTATCGACATCGGCTAGGCCACCAAACAGGAAGCCGATGCCGTCATTGGCATAGACCAATACTTGGCTAACGCCGGACGAAATAGCTTGTAGGACTGCTTGACCAAAGGGCACATACAGCACAAATGCACCAATACCTGCCTGAATGGCAAAGGCGCCGAGCACGGTGCGTAGCCGAATGGATTTGCGGTCGTAAGAGAAGATCAGTGCGATGGTTACCAGCGTAACCATGCCTACCAGGCTCATGATGAGGGTCATGTGGGCACCTTTCGAACGTAGGAATTGGGACGGTTACAGTAAGTTTAGCTTTACTGAGTAAATCATCGCATTTTGGTAGGCGTCTGGTGTGCCCAGCTTGTTCTCTGAGTAGCGATACTGCACGCCAGTGGTAATTAGCGCTGAGGGGTGCCACCACAAGCTTAATGCGCCGTTGGTACCGACACTGCCTGCTGTGCCATTAACAAAGTTTTCTGAAAGGTAGTCGCTATCACGGCCAAAGGTCTGCTCGTGCCAGTTGGTAACGCTGAAGTTCTGGTTCAAGGCGGCAAAATCGTAACCGGCTACCCAGCCTGCCATGTAGCCATTCATGCCGGTATACCCATCACTTTGTACGCGCGCGGCACCAATAAACGGCTTGAACCATAGGCCATTGGCAAAGGTTGTGCGGTAGCCCAGACCAAGAATTTGATCCTGTTCGCGGGCGTTGAAACCGTAGTCGCGAAAGTCATAAACATGCGCGTAAAGCGATAGCGGGCTGTCACCTAAATAGATATGCGAGGTGATTTTTCCTGCCGTTCTAAAGTTGTCTTTGCCACCACTTGATTCGTCAAACTGATCGTTGGTTGGGTTCTCGAAATCGAAGAAGCCGTAGAATTCGCCCCAGCTGTAACCTACGCCGCCTTCGATTTCGACGAACGTGAAGTCGCTTTTGGCTGCGTTATTAGCCGTCCGCGCTTCAGTACCGCGAGACCAGTCCAAGTAGTTTACCGAAACGTTGGCAAACGACCACAGAGGGGTGGTTGATGAGGCGGGGGCATCGCTGGCTAACGCTGCTGGCGTTGCCAGTGCCGTGCTTGCCAGTAAAACGCCAGCGCCAAGCGTGACGAAAGCAGAAGAGTGAGCGTGTGTTTGAGCAGTCATGAAAGCCTCAACAGGGTTGTTTCGGTGCCATCTGTACCAGGCAGGCCGATGTTATGGGTCGTGTGGGCTGGCGGTGATGTTAAAATTATAACATTTAGTGTTATTTTTTTAACGCGGATTTGCAAGCACAGAAACACGAAAAGCCTTCAACGCTGGCATGCCTCTCCAATAGTCGAATAACGCTGTCTGGTAGTGGAAATAACGCTTACTCTGGCTCAGCATAGGTTTCAAAGACTTAGGTATCTAAAAATGGGCATGTAAACGCGGGTGTTAAACACTACTGTTGAAAGCTGAGTGTTTAAAAATAGGCTTGATGAATTCAGAACGTAGGCTTAACAGGAGAGAGTTGCCATGAACGACCGAACTGCTCAGCGGCTGGCAATGTTGCAAGAAGCGCTTGCCAGTGGGGGCACACTGCATCTGCGTGATGCTGCTGAGCTATGCGGCGTTTCTGAAATGACCATCCGTCGTGATGTCACCACACGGCCTTCAGCGATTAGCTTGTTAGGCGGTCGGTTGGTCATGGCAAACTACCCAGGCGTGACGCCGGTGTATGACTTAACCGAACAGGAGGCGAGCCACTATCAGGTGAAGTATCGCCTTTGCCAGCGAGTAGCTAGCTTTATTGAAGAGGGCGATACGCTGTTTATTGACTGCGGGTCGACGCTGATTCCGCTGCTTAGCCAGCTTAGCTATTTCCGTGAACTGACCGTGGTGACGTACGCCCTTAACGTGGCTAATGCAGTGGCTGCGTTACCAAACGTGCGCCTGGTGCTGCTAGGTGGGCTGTTTTACCCCTCATCCCAGTCGTTTGGCAGTGATGGTATGCGCGCTGCTATTGAGCGCTTAGGCATTAATAAAGCACTTATTTCTGCGGCGGGTGTCGACTGTGAGCGGGGTGTGAGCTGTTTTCATTTTCACGAGGTAGGGCCAAAGCAGGCCGCCATTGCGACCGCTAT
>SKHS01000132.1 GCA_007116835.1 Halomonas sp. | reverse complement strand
CGCTGATTTGGGCTGGCATTATTGGCTTCGGCATTATGATGTACGTGTTGATGGACGGCTTTGATTTGGGGTTGGGAATACTCTATCCGTTTGCTCCAGATGAAGATGCCCGTGATGTCATGATGAATTCCGTGGCACCCGTATGGGATGGTAATGAAACATGGCTTGTGTTGGGGGGAGCTGGGTTGCTGGGTGCTTTCCCCCTGGTTTACTCGGTTTTTCTGCCTGCGCTTTATATCGGGGTATTCCTGATGCTGGCAGGGCTGATCTTTCGTGGCATTGCTTTTGAGCTGAGGTTCAAATCCAAGCGTAACCGACGCTGGTGGAATCGTGCCTTTTGCTGGGGGTCGGCTATCGCAGCCTTTGCCCAAGGGGCCGTTGTCGGTGCTTATATTCAGGGCTTTCGAGTAGAAAATTATGCCTTCGCCGGTGGTGCTTTCGACTGGCTGACGCCGTTTACGGTGGTAACAGGGGTTGGGCTGATGGCAGGGTATGCGCTATTAGGTGCCACATGGCTGATTATGAAGTCAGAAGGATATATCCAAGAGTGGGCTTATAAAATCACTCCTGTGTTGCTTGCGATGGTGTTAGGTGTATTTGCGGTTATTAGCCTCTGGACACCGTTTGTTAACCCGCTGGTATGGGAGCGTTGGTTTGGTCACCTTCAGATTATCTGGATGTTTCCAGCACTTGCACTGCTATGTGCCTTTTTTGTCTATCGATCGGTCAAGCGGCGTGGCGAAGGGGTGCCCTTTGTCGCCACCATTGGCATCTATGTGTTCACTTACCTGGGGCTTATTGTGAGTAAATGGCCCATCATTGTGCCGCCAAACTTTACTCTTTGGGATGCAGCGTCAGCCCCTGAGTCTCAGCTGTTTTTATTGATTGGCGTGCTGTTCGTTATCCCCATTATATTGACCTACACTGCTTGGACGTATTGGGTTTTTCGCGGCAAAGTGCGTATAGGTGAGGGGTACCACTAACCTCATGAGCATCTCTCACCTAGATTCGGACGTGCATTTAACGCCACGCATATGGTTGCGCATGCTTGCTAAACGGGAGCAAAAAAGGCTGTTGCTGTCGGTGGTATGGGGAGTGCTTGCAGGAGGGCAGACGGTTTTACTGGTGGTCGGGCTTGCGTGGGTGATTGACCAGCTCGTTGTTCAAGGACGCCCACCAGGATCGCTCACCACCATTTTTTTAGGACTTTTCGTGGTTGTTGTGCTGCGCTCGTTCTTTCAAGCAATGCAGGAAGCGAGCGGTGCTAAAGCCAGCCTGCGCATCCGCCAATATGCGAGAGCGGCATTGCTCGATAAAGTGGCGACCCTAGGTCCCGTTTGGTTAACGCGCCAACAAAGTGGCGCGTTAGCGACACAGTCCGTTGAGCATATTGACGCGCTGGATGGGTACTTCGCCCGCTTTTACCCTCAGCTGCGTATTGTGATTGCGCTGCCGCTGTTGATCTTATGTGTGGTGGGCTGGCTTGATTACCTTGTCGCGATATTTTTACTGCTGTCTGCGCCGCTTATTCCACTGTTTATGGCGCTGGTGGGGATGGGGGCTGAACGCTTAAATCGGGATCAGTTCGTGGCCGTCTCTCGGCTATCTGCCCACTTTGTGGATCGGGTCAGGGGGATGACGACGTTACAACTTTTTGGCCATACCAAAGCTGCTCAGCAGGCTGTTTGGTACGCCACCGATGAGTACCGGCGCTTGAGTATGCGTACGCTGCGTCTGGCATTCTTGTCTTCGGCAGTATTGGAGTTCTTTGCTTCAGTTGCGATTGCCGTTGTTGCTATGTACGTGGGCTTTGGTTTGTTGGGGTATATCGATTATGGGCCTTCGTCCTCATTAACCCTATTTACCGGGTTGGCGGTGCTACTGCTGGCACCTGAGTTTTTTCAGCCGCTGCGCACGCTGTCCCAGCACTATCATGATCGTGCTGCCGCGTTAGGAGCTGCTGAGAGCATTGTCGCCATTCTGAATGAACCCGACGTGGTGCCTATCAAGACGACTGCGCCGACTGTGGCTAATGCCATGATAGAGCTGCGCAACGTTACGATTGGATATGCTGGGCGGGCGACGGTGATTGAAGCAGTGGATGCCACTATTTTTGACGGTGATGTGGTGGTTATCACTGGGGAGTCTGGCAGCGGTAAATCGTCACTTCTAGCCCTCATGGCTGGCTTTATGGCGCCCAGTCGAGGGGAGTGTTGCCGCCATCCTGAGGCCCAGGTTGCGTGGCTTGATCAAACTCCCTGCATTATTCAAGGCAGTTTAGCGGATAACTTGCGCCTGGCAGCACCCTGCGCAGATGAGCAGG
Source organism: Halomonas sp. (assembly GCA_007116835.1). Taxonomy (GTDB): domain Bacteria; phylum Pseudomonadota; class Gammaproteobacteria; order Pseudomonadales; family Halomonadaceae; genus Vreelandella. Next base: position 1,744 of record SKHS01000132.1, on the reverse strand, counting down.
CGATGACTCATGCCTTGCGGCAGGCGGGGCTTGGAGAGCTAGTGCGCCAACTGCCTGCAGGGTTAGATACACCAGTTGGCGAGCGTGGAGTGGGACTTTCTGGCGGACAGTCGCAGCGTCTTTCGCTAGCGCGGGTTTATCTTAGTGAGGCGCCGCTTGTCCTATTAGATGAACCAACGGCAAGCCTGGACGCTACCACCGAGCAGGCCGTTATTCAGGCACTATTAGCATGGGCTAGGGAAGGCCGAACGCTGGTGATTGCTACGCACCACCCGGCGGTAATGGCAGTGGCTAACCGTCATTTTATATGTGATGCAGGTCAACTCATTGAGGCCGCCTCATGAAGCAGCTTTATCACACTATGAAACCGTGGCTGCTCATATTGCTACGGCGGCGTCAGCGTTTCTTTATAGGCGCGCTGCTGGTTTGGATAACGCTACTGGCTGGCCTTGCGCTTTTGGGGTTGTCGGGTTGGTTTATTGCGGCCTGTGCACTGGCTGGCATTGCGCTGGCGTCGGGGTTGCCTGCAACGTTGGATATTTATGTGCCCGGAGGGGGAATCCGCTTCTTCGCACTATTGCGTACAGTAGCCCGCTATGCGGAGCGGCTTTACAACCATAATACTGTGCTAACACTATTAGCTGATTTGCGCTATCGCGTGTTTGGTGATTTAACACGGATGGAGGAAGCAGCGCTTAAGCGTCGTCGCGCCAGTGAATGGCTGAGCCGCTTAACGGCGGATATCGATACGTTAGACAATCTTTATCTACGACTGCTGATTCCGCCGTTTGTTGGGCTGTTATGTATCTTCGTTGTGTCAGGTTTTATCGCTGTGTGGTTGCCTGTCATCGGGGCTGTCATTGCGATCGTACTTAGCCTCCTTTGGCTACTGGTGACGTTGGGTTATGGCTGGTTTGGCTTTGCTAACAGCCATCAGCAGGTTGATGATCAAGAAGAGCTGCGTCGTTTAGTGCTCGATCAAGTACAAGCCTCGGCGGAACTAATGAGTTATCAAACCAATGGCTGGTATCGTGCAAGGGTGCATCAGCATGAAGCACAAGCACTCAGTAATCAGCGTCGTTTGGCTTATAAGTCCGCTATTGGTAATGCCATTGTAGCGGCCGTTACGGGAATGCTCGTGGTGGGCGTTTTATGGCTTGGTAGTTTCACGCTGACAGCGGGACAAGTGGCCGGCCCTATATTGGTGATGGCGGTAATCACGGTGCTGGGCATCAATGAGGTGTTTGCTACCTTGCCAGCTGCATTTCTTAAAGCAGGTGCAAGCTACGGTGCCGCGCAGCGTCTCAATGGGTTATCTAGCCCAGCGGACAATACGCCTTTGCGGGCGTTACCTCAGACCACCAGCGGACATCAGGTGATATTCAAGCAGGTCTCCTTTCGCTATCCTGATGCAGCGTACGCTGTGCTATCGCATATTACCTTTACACTGCCTGCTGGTAAGCGGGCGGCAATCACGGGTGTCTCAGGAGCGGGTAAGTCAACGTTGGCTAGCCTAACCATGGGCAGAATGTCACCCACGCAAGGGGAGATTACCATCGCGGGCAGTGCGCCAAGTCGTCTAGTGCCTGAAAATCGAGCTGAACACTTTGCATTTCTCACCCAGCACGTTGACCTTTTTGACGGTACCTTGGCAGATAACCTGCGTGTTGCTAACCCTGATGCTGACGATAATCAGCTATGGGAAGTGCTGGCGCTAGTCGCGCTGGATCAGTGGGCACACCAT
>SKHS01000219.1 GCA_007116835.1 Halomonas sp. | reverse complement strand
CCTCCAGTTTCGCGATCTGCTCTTGCAGCTTGGCGATCAGCCAAGCCATGTACTCCGGGTCTGGTGCAGACATCGCACACACTTTCAGCACGCCTTTGCAGGTCTGCACACGGACCCATAGGCATTCCATATCATCACGCGAGATAGGCATCCGGCAGGCGTGGCACTGCTCATGCTCGCCTTCGCTTAGGTCGTGACGCACGGTGACCCGGTTATCAAACACGAAACACTCACCGCGCCATAAAGACTGCTCTTCCGGCACTTTTTCAAGGTAGTTCAGCACGCCACCTTTTAGGTGATACACCTCTTCAAAGCCCTCTTTCAGCATAAAGCTGGAAGCCTTTTCACAGCGGATACCGCCGGTGCAGAACATGGCGACTTTCTTATGTTGTTCCGGGTTGTAGTGCTCGCGCACGTACTCAGGAAACTCACGGAAGGTGGTCGTTTTCGGGTCAATTGCCCGCTCAAAGCTGCCAATCGCCACCTCGTAATCATTACGGGTGTCAATGACCAGCACCTCCGGGTCAGAGATCACGGCGTTCCAATCTTCCGGTTCAACGTAGGTGCCCACAGTGTCGTTGGGGTCGATATCCGGTACACCCAAGGTGACAATCTCTTTTTTCAGCTTCACCTTCGTGCGGTAGAACGGCGTTTCGTCGCAGTAAGACTCTTTATGGTCGATATCGCTTAAGCGAGGATCGGCGGTCAGCCAGGCCAGCAGGGCATCAATGCCATCGCGGGTGCCAGCTACGGTACCGTTAATGCCTTCTTTAGCCAGCAGCAGCGTGCCCTTAACATCGTTATCGACCATCACTTGACGCAGCGGCTCACGCAGCGCTTCGAAATCGTTCAGCGTGACAAATTTATACAGCGCCGCGACCACAATGGGCGGCATTTGGGTGGTTTCCGTCATGGAATACTCCTGGTAGTCGCCCTCGCAAAGGGCGGACCGGGTAAATAAACGCGCATAGTTTAGCAAACAATCTATGCAAAGTGCTGCTTAACCTGTCAGTGGCTAGGCGCCGGTTAATCATCGATTTATTCGATCTGACCGTCTCAAAAGCTTCACCCCACGCCTCAAGCGAGCGGGCGTATAGTGCTTGTCATTGTTGATACCATTTTGGAGTACGCTATGCACATTCGCCGTTCTAACGAGCGCGGTTACGCCGACCACGGCTGGCTGCGCTCTTACCACACGTTCTCGTTCGCCAACTATAGGGACCCTAACTATATGGGGTTTCGAGCATTGCGGGTGATTAACGAAGACCGAGTAACGCCGGGCAACGGTTTTGGAGCCCACCCCCACCGGGATATGGAAATTATCTCCTATGTGCTGGAAGGAGAAATGGAGCATCGCGACAATATGGGTAACGGCGAGGTAATGCGCCCAGGCGATGTACAGCGCATGTCCGCAGGCACTGGCGTGCTGCACAGCGAATTTAACCACTCGAAAGAGAACGGCCTGCACTTCCTGCAAATCTGGATTGAGCCTGCCAAGCGCGGCATTGCCCCTAGTTATGAGCAGAAAGCCTTTCCCGCCACTGAACGCCAGGGACAGTGGCGCCTAGTGATTTCTCAACAGGGTCGCGAAGGGTCGGTAAGCGTCAATCAAGACGTTAACCTTTACGCAGGGTTGTTCGACGCGGGTGAACAGGTGGATGCCCCCGCAACGCGCTATGCGTGGCTGCATGTGGTGAAAGGAACGGTAGATATTAACGGTGAAACCCTGGGCACTGGCGACGCAGCTGCGTTTCAACCAGGTGAAACGTTCAGCGTGACCGGCAAGCAGCCCGCCGAAGTGCTGCTGTTTGATTTAGCCTAGACCAGTTCCAACCGCTGCCAGCGATAGGCCTAACAACCTTGAAACCCAGAAAAAACGGCCCGAAAGAGGGCCGTTTTAGAGACTAACGCTGACAGACTGGCTTAGCGGCTATGGATTAGCTGTTATGCGCTGAGTAAAGCACGCGAATTTTCAGCGTATGCTCAACTTGTTTTAACGCTTCTAGCGCCTGCGGGCCGTAGGCTTTATCAACATCAATCACCACATAGCCCACTTTGTCGTTGGTTTGCAGGTACTGGCCTGAAATATTGATGCCATTTTCAGACAGTACGCGGTTGATTTGCGATAGCACGCCGGGCACGTTGTCATGAATATGCAGCAAGCGATGCTTGTCTGGGTGCGCAGGCAGCGCGACTTCCGGGAAGTTGACCGACGTAATGGTGGTGCCGTTATCCGAATAGGTGATCAGTTTTTCTGCCACTTCGATACCGATGTTCTCCTGGGCTTCCAGGGTAGACCCACCGATATGCGGCGTTAGAATCACATTTTCCAGGCCACGTAGCGGGCTCTGGAACTCTTCATCATTACCTTTTGGCTCTACCGGGAAAACGTCGATAGCAGCACCATTCAGCTTACCAGCCTTAATCGCCTCTGCTAGCGGCTCAATCTCCACAACGCTGCCACGAGCGGCGTTAATTAGGATAGCGCCCTGTTTCATGGCCGCGATCTCTTTCTCGCCAATCATCCAGCGGGTAGAGGGCAGGTCCGGCACATGCAGGCTGACCACATCTGAACGCTGCAACAGCTGTTCAAGGTTGGCTACCTGGCTGGCATTGCCCATGCCTAGCTTGGTAATCACATCGTAGTAAATGACGTTAAAGCCTAGCGATTCAGCCAATACGGAAAGCTGCGCGCCGATGCTGCCGTACCCCACGATACCCAGCGTTTTGCCCCGCGCCTCGTGGGAGTTTTTCGCCGATTTCAGCCAGCCGCCTTGATGGGCGCGGGCGTTCTTTTCGGGAATACCACGCAGCAGCATGATGGCTTCCGCAAGCACAAGTTCTGCCACCGAACGGGTATTGGAGTATGGTGCGTTAAACACCGCGATACCACGTGTCAGCGCCGCCGTCAGGTCAACCTGGTTCGTTCCGATACAGAAACAGCCAACGCCCACTAGCTTCTCTGCCGCTTCAAATACACGCTCGGTCAGCTGCGTACGCGAGCGAATGCCGATGAAGTGAACGTCGCGGATTTTTTCAATCAGCGACGCTTCATCTAGCGAAGTCGGCAGGTACTCAATGTTCTCGTAACCTGCGTTTTGAAAATTGTCCACCGCACTTTGGTGGACGCCCTCGAGCAGCAGGATCTTGATCTTGCTCTTGTCCAGGGACGTTTTGGCCATGGCTGAATCAACCTCTATGGTCGGCGGCATGCGCCGTGTATCGGTTCACGGAAGGCCAATATGGTAGCACAGCCCGTACCGCTCTCGGCGCCTTGGGATGATGAAAAGTGTGCGCTTAGAAGATGAACCCAGCGCAAGTCGGCGAATTGACCCCACCTGAGGGCAGACGCCACCCCCTTAGCTCGGTGTATACTGTGCGTTTATCTTTGATAACACGACTGTAGCCACACTCGCCGTCCTTTAGTAGCGTCTGGGCACCAGCAACATGGTAGGCATTACCCAATGAGCGACAACACTCCACCTGTACAGGATTTCGCCGCAACGGTTTCACAGCTTGAAGCCATTGTGGAACGCCTTGAGTCTGGCGAACTCTCATTGGAAGATGCGCTATCGGCGTTTGAACAGGGCGTGCAGCTTACCCGCGTGGCTCAACAACGCCTTGATACCGCTGAGCTGAAAGTACGTGCCTTGAGCGAAGATCAAGATGGTAAGTTGGAGGTCACTTCCTTGGCGAGCAGTTCTAGAATGGCAAACGCCCTTGGTAATGAAAGCGACAGCAACAGCGATAACGAGGAGACGCCGCCATGGTAACGACTGCTAACGCCTCTCAGCTGGCAACGCTGCGCCAAACAAGCAATGCTCGGGTGGAAGCCACCCTCACCGCCTTGTTTGATACACGCCCTGCTATTGCACCGCGCCTTGAGGCTGCGATGCATCACGGCCTGTTGGTAGGCGGCAAACGCCTGCGTCCGCTGCTGGTGTACCTTTCTGGTAAAGCACTAGGAGCACAGGAAGACGCGTTAGACGCTCCTGCCGCTGCGATTGAGCTGATCCATGCCTACTCATTGATTCATGATGACCTACCCGCCATGGACGATGATGACCTGCGGCGCGGCCAGCCGACGGTACATAAGGCGTTTGACGAGGCCACTGCGATTCTGGCGGGTGATGCGTTGCAGGCACTGGCCTTTGAAGTCCTGGCCAGTACTCCCCACCCACGGCTTGGTAGTATGGTCACCACGCTGGCCGTGGCCTCTGGCCGAGATGGTATGGTCGCAGGCCAAGCGCTGGACCTTGCCGCCGTGGGCGGCCATCCGGATGTGGCTGCCTTGGCCCATATGCACGCCCATAAAACCGGCGCACTGATTGTAGCTGCGGTGCGCTTAGGGGGATTAACCGCCGTCGATGAGGGCGACCCACGACTAACCGCGTTGATTCGCTACGCCCAGGCCATTGGTCTAGCCTTCCAGATTCATGACGATATTCTGGATGTGACAGGCGATACCGCCACGCTGGGTAAAATATCCGGCGCGGATGCCGCACGTGCCAAGCCGACTTACCCCAGTTTACTGGGGCTTTCCGGCGCACAGCGCAAAGCAAATGCGCTGATTGAAGAGGCTATTGCCGCTCTCGCCCCGCTTGGCGAGCAGGCCGCACCACTGGCCGACCTTGCCCATTATATGATCGAGCGCGACCACTAAACGATGCCCTTAAAAACATGTCCATGAAAACATGCCTATGAAGCTGTTCGACGAGATACCCCGCGAGCGCCCGGCAACACCGCTGCTCGACTCTTTTGATCATCCCGCCGCGCTGCGGGCCATGAATGCTAAACAGCTTGCCCAGCTGGCTGATGAGCTGCGCGCCTACTTGTTGTATAGCGTTGGCATGACAGGTGGCCACTTCGGCGCAGGTTTGGGCGTGGTAGAGCTTAGCGTAGCGCTGCACCATGTCTACCATACGCCCAAAGACCGCTTAGTATGGGACGTTGGCCACCAGGCGTACCCACATAAGATACTGACCGGACGGCGTGACGCGATGCTGAGCATTCGCCAATACGGCGGCTTAGCTGCCTTCCCCCGTCGCGAAGAGTCTGAATACGACACCTTTGGGGTGGGCCACTCCAGTACGTCAATCTCTGCCGCCTTGGGCATGGCGCTTGCGGCACAGGCACAAAACGACCCGCGTCGTGTGTGCGCTATTATTGGTGACGGCGCGCTCACCGCAGGTATGGCGTTTGAAGCGCTGGCCCATGCAGGCCACGTTAACGCCAATATGCTGGTGGTACTGAACGACAATGAAATGTCGATTTCGGAAAACGTTGGCGGCATTGCCACCTATTTAGCCCGCGTGCTGTCCAGTAAGCCCTTCCTTAAGATGCGTGAAGAGGGCAAAAAAGTGCTCTCTCATTTGCCCGGCGCGCTCGAACTTGCCAAGCGTACCGAAGAGCATATGAAAGGTATGGTGAGCCCTGCCACGCTGTTTGAAGAAATGGGGTTTCACTATATCGGCCCCATTGATGGCCACGACCTGGAAGCGCTGACTGAGACGCTGCGCAACCTGCGCGACCAGGACGGCCCGCAGTTTCTGCATATTAAAACGGTTAAGGGCAAAGGCTTTCTGCCCGCCGAGGCCGACCAGATTGGCTATCACGCCATTACCAAGCTGGAAAAGCCCAGCACGACAGTCAGTGCGCCACTGATAAAACCACCAGCAGCGCCCAAGCGGGCGGCCAAGAAAAAGTACTGCAACGTGTTTGGCGATTGGCTGTGCGATATGGCGGCCACCGACGCACGGCTAATGGGAATTACCCCCGCCATGGGTGAAGGCTCAGATTTAATTCGCTTTTCCCAGGAATATCCAGAGCGCTATTTCGATGTCGCCATTGCCGAACAGCATTCGGTGACCCTTGCCGCAGGCATGGCCTGTGAAGGCATGAAACCGGTGGTGGCGATTTACTCCACGTTCTTACAGCGCGGCTACGACCAGTTAATTCACGATGTGGCTGTCCAGAATTTAGACGTCACGTTTGCGATTGACCGCGCAGGCCTGGTGGGTGAAGACGGCCCTACCCATCATGGCAGCATGGACCTGTCGTTTTTACGCTGCATCCCTGGCATGGTGATTTTAGCCCCTGCTGATGAAGCTGAGTGTCGCGCCATGCTAAGCGCCGCCTACCATCACCCAGGCCCTGCTGCCGTTCGCTATCCACGCGGCACCGGCCCTGGTGCAGACATCCCAACGCACTTAGACGCGCTGGCCATTGGCCAGGCAGACGTACGCCGAGAGAGCACCAGCGAAGGTGTGCGCATTGCCTTGCTGGCGTTTGGTAGCGTTAACAGCGCCGCCGCAGAGGTGGCCGAAAAGCTCAACGCAACGCATATCAATATGCGCTCTATCAAGCCGCTGGATCGAGATACCGTCCTGCACGCTGCTGATGAGCATGAGCTGCTGGTTACCCTGGAAGAGAACGTGATTGCCGGGGGCGCGGGTAGCGCCGTGAATGAGCTTCTCCACGCAGAAGGCGTACAAATCGAGGTGCTTAATTTAGGCCTGCCTGACACCTTTGTTGAGCATGGCACCCCCGCCGAGCTGCTACGCGACTGTGGGCTGGATGCCGACGGCATAGAGGGTGCTATTCGTGCTCGCCTGCCGTAATTTTTACTTTTAGACCGTTGAGAGTGCCATGCTATTTCTGATTATTCTGTTTGCCCTGATCGGCCTGGCCATTGGCGGTTCCTGGGGCTTGCTGGCGGGGGGCGTTTTGGGCTGGTGGTTGGGGCGGCGCATTAAACGTCGCTTAAACATCGCGCGAATGCGTATCCAAGAGGGCTTTTTGGAGTCGATTTTTTCGGTGATGGGCTGTCTGTGCCAAGCCGATGGCAAAGTCACCGATGGCGAACTCAGCCTAGCCGAAAAACTGTTCGACCAAATGCACCTGCAAGGCGAGCAGCGTGCCAGAGCACGAGCTGCCTTCGAGCGCGGACGCGCCGACGACTTCAACCTGGATGCAGAGTTGGCCACCGTTAACCGCTTAACCCAGCGCCAACCGATATTACGCCAGGTATTTTTACAGGTGCAGTTAACCGCTATCGCGGCTGACGGCGTGCTTCACCCCGCAGAACACGAAATGATTCTGCGCGTGGCTCGCGGCGTTGGCTGCAGTGAAGCGGAAGTTCAGCAGATTGAAGCCATGCTTCACGGTGCCGCCGCTAATTCACAAGGCGCCAGCGCAGAGGCTCTGAAAGACGCCTATCAAGTGCTGGGCGTCAGTGAAGATGCCAGCGACGCCGACATTAAAAAGGCCTACCGCCGCCTGATGAGCCAAAACCACCCCGACAAACTGGCTGGCAAAGGGCTGCCAGAAAGCATGCGCGAAGTGGCTCAGGCGCGCACCAGCGAAATTGGCAACGCTTACGAGCGCATCCGCAGCGCACGTGGCCAGTAGCGCGTGACAGCCATTCAGGCACTCGCTACAGTATGTTGATCTATCAAAGCTATCTATAAAAGCTTATCTACACTGCCTCGGAGCTGCTTAATGATCACGCACTATAGCTTTCCTAACTCTCGCTCGGTGCGGGTTGCCTGGACGCTTGAAGAACTGGGCATTGAGTACCAGTGCCAGCATGTAGCCTTGGACAAAGGCGAAGGCCAATCAGCAGAACACTTAGCTCGTCATCCGGATGGTAAAGTGCCGGTTATTGAAGATGGCGAGCTAACGCTGTTTGAGTCGTTGCCTATCTGCCGCTATTTGGCCGAACAGTACGGCGACGACAGCCTACTACTGCCGCAAAGCGCCGCTGAGCGCGCCCAGGTCGACCAGTGGCTAAGCTTTATTGTGACCGAAATTGAGCAGCCGCTGTGGCTCCAAGCCAAGCATAAATTCGCGCTGCCTCAAGAAAGGCGTGTGCCGGCCGTTTTACCCACTGCCGCGTGGGAGTTCCAACGCGCACTGCAAGCACTGGAACGCCGTTACCACGGCCAGGAAACATTAGTTGGTGATACGTTCACCCTAGCGGATCTGTTTCTGACGCATACCCTGATGTGGGCAGCCAGCATGAAACACCGCCTACCCGAGCCTCTGGTTGCCTACAGCAAACGACATGCTGGTCGCCCAGCACTGGCGCGCGCGGCAGAGAAAGAGCAGGCAGCCACTAAGGGTTAGCGCTGCCGATGATGACCAGGCATGCTACTCCTTGCGCTCAATATCGACGTCGCTGGCATGCTTGAAGTCTTCTAGAGCCATCATATGGCCAAGCTTGCCGGCTTTCGTTGAGAGGTAGTGTTCGTTGTGTGGGTTCAAACCCGTGGTGATCGGCAGGCGCTCAACCACATTCACACCATCACGGGTTAAGGCATCCACCTTACGCGGATTATTAGTCATTAGCTTTAACGCTGTGATGCCCAGATGGTTAAGCATCGGCACACACAGGTCATAGCGGCGCATGTCGGCACCAAAGCCGAGCTGCTCGTTCGCCTCGACCGTATCGGCACCTTGGTCTTGCAGGTGATAAGCGCGGATTTTATTTAGCAACCCAATACCACGCCCTTCCTGGCGTAGGTAAAACAGCACGCCACGCCCCTCTTCGGCAATTCGCTTTAGCGCTTCTTGCAGCTGATAACCACAGTCGCAGCGCATCGAGAACAGTGCATCACCCGTTAAGCATTCGGAGTGCACGCGCCCCAATACTGGCTCGCCGCCGCTCACATCACCTAATGTTAAGGCGATATGATCTTTACCCGTGGCTTCGTCTTCGAAACCGTGCATGGTGAATGTGGCCCAAGGCGTGGGCAGTCGGGAAGCGGCAATGAAGCGAATGGTCACAGGTTACCTCGTTGATTAACCAAACCAGCTAACCACACCGGTATTGGCAAAATAAGCAGCTAGTTTACCAGGAAGCGACGGAGGCCTCACGGTATCCGCAGGGTGCGACGATTTTCCCCGCCAAGGGAACCTCTATGCACCCTATCTTTACGTACAATTCCTATCTTCAAGTACAATGACTCCCTTACAATGCGGGCAAATTTCTCAAGAGCAAGTGTTTATGACCACCACACCTTTGCAAAATGATCGTTTTCTTCGCGCGCTGGCTCGCCAGCCCGTTGACCGCACTCCGGTGTGGATGATGCGCCAAGCGGGTCGTTACCTACCGGAATACCGCGCCAGCCGTGCCGATGCGGGCAGCTTTATGGACCTGTGCCGCAATCATGACCTGGCCTGCGAAGTCACGCTACAGCCGCTGGAGCGCTACCCGCTCGACGCCGCTATCCTGTTTTCGGATATTTTAACGATTCCTGACGCCATGGGCTTGGGACTCTATTTCGAAACAGGCGAAGGCCCCAAATTCAGAAAAACCGTACGCACCCCCGCAGAGGTCGCAGCGTTAACCGTACCCAACGCCGAGCGTGACCTAGATTACGTAATGCGCGCGGTATCAACCATCCGCCGAGAACTGAACGGCCGCATGCCATTGATTGGTTTTTCGGGCAGCCCCTGGACGCTTGCCACTTATATGGTGGAAGGCGGTTCCAGCAAAGACTTCCGCCACCTGAAAACCATGCTTTACGATACGCCCGACACTATGCACCAACTACTCGATACCCTGGCGCAGTCGGTTACCGACTACCTGAACGCGCAAATTCGCGCTGGTGCTCAGGCGGTACAGATTTTTGATACCTGGGGCGGCGCGCTCTCCACTCCTGCCTATCTGGAATTCTCACTGCGCTACATGGAGCAAATTGTCTCCGGCCTGATTCGTGAACACGATGGCCGCCACGTGCCGGTTATTCTGTTCACTAAGAATGGTGGCCAGTGGCTAGAGCATATCGCCTGCGCTGGAGCGGATGCGCTGGGTATTGATTGGTCTACCGAGCTTTCCGACGCCCGCGCACGGGTAGGCCATAAAGTGGCATTGCAAGGCAACCTTGACCCCAACGTACTGTTCGCCCGGCCTTCCGCCATTCGCGCAGAAGTAGCGCGCGTATTGGAAAGCTACGGCCATGGCCCTGGTCACGTGTTTAACCTTGGGCACGGCATCAGCCAGTTTACCAACCCCGATCACGTCACCGCCTTTATGGAGGCGCTGCACGATTTAAGCCCACAATATCATCAAAGTATTCCGGCCCAGACAGATGCCTCGCGCCCAGGAGCCAACGAATGAGCGATTTACGCGACGACCAGTGGTTTACTGAAGTCTTTGATAGCCACGGCAGCGCTTTCTCGCTGAAAGTCACCGAAAAGCTGCTGGATGTACAAAGCCCTTATCAGCACCTAGAAGTGTATACCACCGAGACCTACGGCAACCTGATGGTGCTAGATGGCTGCGTGATGCTGACCGATCGCGACAACTTCCTCTATCACGAGATGATCGCTCATCCGGCACTGTTCACCCATCAAGACCCCAAGCGGGTGGTGATTATTGGCGGCGGCGACTGCGGCACCCTGAAAGAAGTGTTGCGCCACCCCGGCGTTGAAAAAGTGACCCAAATCGATATCGATGAGGAAGTCACCAAAGCTGCCGAGCGCTTCTTCCCAGCGCTGGTAGAAGCTAATGGCGACCCCCGTGCCGAGCTGCTGTTTGCTGATGGTGTGAAGTGGGTAGACGATGCTGCTGATGAGAGCATCGACGTATTGATTATCGACTCCACCGACCCCGTCGGCCCCGCAGAAGGACTGTTTAAAACCGACTTCCTGAAGCGCTGCCACCGCATTCTAAAAAGTGGCGGCGTGATGGTGCAGCAGAGCGAATCACCGCTTTATCACAGCGGCTCTATTATTCGCGAACTGCGTAACGACATGCGTGAAGCGGGCTTTGATAGCGTGGCCACACTGCCCTTCCCACAGCCGGTTTACCCTTCTGGCTGGTGGAGCGTCACGCTGGCCGGTAAAGCGACCAGCGTCGAAAGCTTCCGCGAGCAGGCTGCCGCTGAGCATGAAATGCCGCTACAGTACTACACAGGTGATGCTCACCGTGGCGCGCTAGCGCTACCGCCTTTTATGCGTAAAGCCTTCGCGTAAATCTGCGGTTTGCGAATAGCCAAAAGGCCGGGCATTGCTCGGCCTTTTTTTATGGGCTTACGTTTACTTGCCTGTTCACGTTAAGGAATAACAAATGAAAACCGTTCGTTGGTTGGGAGTAGGAATCGCTGGATGGTTGCCAGCACTGGCCATGGCCAGCACGCTGGAAACTGTTCAGAATCGAGACAGCCTCCGCTGTGGCGTCAATGCCGCTCAGCCAGGCTTTTCATCGCTAGATGACGATGATCAGTACCGAGGCCTAGACACCGATGTATGCCGTGCCATTGCCGCTGCAGCACTAGGCGATGCAACAAAAGTCGATTTCGTACCGCTTGATTCGGTAGAGCGTTTCACCGCCCTGCAGTCTGGCGAAGTCGACGTGCTGTCACGCACCACGACCTGGACATCCAGCCGTGACACCACGCTAGGCATGCACTTTACCGGCGTGAGTTACTACGACGGCCAAGCCTTTATGGTCGCCAGCGACTTGGGCGTACAGAGCGCTAAAGAGCTTGATGGCGCGGCCGTCTGCACCCAGTCAGGAACCACCAGTGAACTCAACCTTTCAGACTACTTCCGCATCAACGGGATGACCTATGATCCTGTGGTGTTCGACGCCCCCGAACAGTCTATCGCAGGCTTTGAAGCAGGTCGCTGCGACGTTTTAAGTTCCGATGCGTCTCAACTGTACGCTCAGCGTATGCAACTGGCAGACCCCAGTATGGCGCTGGTGTTGCCCGAAATCATTTCCAAAGAGCCGCTTGGGCCCGCCGTGCGCCAAGGTGACGACCAGTGGTTCAATCTTGTGAAGTGGTCGCTGTTTGCCATGCTTAATGCGGAAGAGCTGGGCATCACCCAAGCTAACGTTGATGAGCAGCTCAGCTCAGAAAATCCTGATGTCATGCGCCTGCTTGGCCAAGACGGTCATTTTGGCGAGGCGATGGGCGTCAACGTCGACTGGGCGTATCAAATCATCAAACAGGTGGGCAACTACGCCGACATATTTGATCGCAACGTCGGCGCTGGCTCTGACTTCAACATTGACCGGGGCTTAAATGCGCTCTGGCGTGATGGCGGTATTCAGTACGCACCACCGATTCGCTAGGTCGTTTACTCACTGGGTCTATTGCCTAGGAAAACAGCTTAAACGAGGCTCAGTGTTACATCAGGCTGCATGAACCCAGCCTCACCAGACGGCGGCATTAGCGACTACGCACCAAAATAGAGCAATTGGTAGTCGCTAATGTTCTTTTTTGCACCGTTTTTTTTGTGAACAGTGCCTATTTTGCGTTGAAAAGCGCTGAATATCACGACATATCCTTTCTGGCATCTTCCTTGCTAGCTTTTAGTGTCATGCACCTGCATGCATAACGACATTAAATATAGGAAGGGGAACTACCATGCTTAATAAAAAACACTTGGTACTGCTGGCCTCCGCTGGTGCCATTTCAATTGCTGGTGTTGCAACGGCCCAAGCCAGCACGCTGGCAGATACCCTCTCACGTGGTGCTGTACAGTGTGGTGTCAGCGATGGTTTGCCAGGTTTTTCCGCTCCAGATGATAGCGGTGAGTGGCAGGGCCTCGATGTTGACGTATGTCGCGCCGTTGCCGCTGCAGTGCTTGGCGATGCGGATGCGGTGAACTACATTTCCCTGAACGCTGTCGAGCGCTTCACGGCCCTGCAGTCTGGTGAAGTCGACGTACTGTCGCGCAACACCACCTGGACCACTACCCGCGATACCACGCTGGGCCTAAACTTTACCGGCGTTAACTTCTATGATGGCCAGGGCTTTATGGTCTCAAGCGACCTGGGTATTTCCAGCGCTTCTGAGCTTGATGGCGCGGCTATCTGCATCCAGTCCGGCACCACCACCGAGCTAAACTTGGCTGATTACTTCCGTGCCAATGGCATGGAATTTGACCCCATCGTTTTCGATACCTCTGAACAAACCGTGGGTGGTTTCCAGGCTGGTCGCTGTGACGTCCTCACCTCCGACACCTCCCAGCTGGCTGCTCTACGTATCCAGCTAGACGATCCGTCTGGCGCGATGATCCTGCCTGATGTTATCTCTAAAGAGCCGCTTGGCCCCGTTGTTCGTCAAGGTGACGACCAGTGGTTCAACATCGTGAAGTGGTCGCTATTTGCCATGCTTAATGGTGAAGAGTACGGCGTAACCAGTGAAAACGCCGAAGAAATGCTCAGCTCTGAAAACCCTGATATTGCTCGCCTGCTTGGCCAAGACGGCAACTACGGTGAAGGTATGGGCTTACAAGCTGACTGGGCTTACAACATTCTGAGCCAAGTGGGTAACTACGGCGAAAGCTTTGAACGCAACGTGGGCATGGACTCTCCGCTGGAAATTGAGCGCGGCGTGAACGCCCTGTGGAACCAAGGTGGCTTCCAGTACGCACCGCCGATTCGCTAAGCGTCTCGTTTGACCCCGGCCCGCCACCCTTTCAGGTATCAAGTTTTTTAGGTATCTAGCTCAAGGGGCTTGGCGGGCCGTTTGATTGACCGTCCGTATCGCGGAGACGCCTTCCATGTCCGTAAGACCTAACACTCGCCCCGCTGGCCACAAGCCGCCGTTTTGGCGAGACCGCGCCAAACGTGCGCTCATTTTCCAGCTACTCCTCGTGGCTGCTGTGGCAGCCTTCTTGCTCTACATTGTTGGAAATGTGCAAGACAACTTATCCTCGCGAGGAATCACAACTGGTTTTGGATTTTTAAACAATACCGCTGGTTTCGGGATTGTACAGAGCCTGGTCGACTACTCATCCCAAAGCACGTACGGCCGTACGTTTATCGTCGGCCTGCTGAATACGCTACTCGTCGGTGGCTTAGGGGTGCTAGCCGCCACTATTATCGGCTTTATTGTGGGGATTGCGCGCCTGTCGCCAAACTGGCTACTGGCTCGCTTAGCTAATGCTTACATCGAAACGTTTCGTAATATCCCACTGCTGCTACAAATCTTCTTCTGGTATTACGCCGTGCTGCGTACGCTGCCGAGCGCCAGGGATAGCCTGGCCTTTGGTGAAGTGATTTTCCTCAACGTACGTGGACTTTATCTGCCTGAGCCGCTGTTTGAATCAGGCTTTGGCTTGATTCCTGCGACGTTCATTGTCGCCATCATTGCCAGTATTGCGCTGGTGATTTGGAATAGACGCCGCCATGAGGCCACTGGCAAACGCCTGCCCGCTTACTGGATCTCATTTGCGCTAATTTTTGGCTTACCACTGTTAGTGCTTGTCGCGACCGGTGTGCCCATTACCTGGGATGTACCAGAACTCCGAGGATTTAACTTCCGTGGTGGTATCACGATTATTCCTGAGTTTTTGGCCCTTTGGCTTGCACTGTCCATTTATACCGCGTCGTTTATCGCTGAAATTGTTCGCTCAGGCATCCAAGCAATTTCTCATGGTCAAACGGAAGCCGCTCAGGCACTCAGCCTGCCACGTAACT
>SKHS01000047.1 GCA_007116835.1 Halomonas sp. | reverse complement strand
GAAAAAAATACGTAGCCACCTGGGCGAACCAGTGCACTACAAGCACGAATCACCGAAGCAGGGTCTGGCACATGCTCGAGCATTTCCATACATGTCACAACATCGTACTGCCCAGGCTGTTCAGCCGCTAAGGCTTCTACACTGATACGACGATAATCAACGTTAACACCACTTTCCTCAGCATGCAGCCGGGCTACGCCAAGAGGCGCTTCACCAAGATCAATGCCGGTGACATCAGCGCCGCGATGAGCCATTGACTCACTCAATATGCCGCCACCACAGCCAACGTCTAAGACCCGCTTTCCTGCCAGGCCTGCTCGGGCATCAATGAAGTCAAGACGTAACGGGTTAATCTCATGGAGCGGCTTAAATTCGCTCTCTGGATCCCACCAGCGGCTAGCAAGTGCTTCAAATTTAGCCACTTCCGCTGCGTCGACGTTGTCGTGAATGGGATGAGTAGTGCTATCCTGAGGGAGTGCTGGCATGTTTTAACTCTCATTATCGGTAAGTTGGCGTGATGTTGACGGTTTGCCTTTGGTCGCAAGCGAAATTCTGACCAGCAGCAAGATGGCATCCAACCAGCCATTACGTATGATGACATTCTAACCACTCCTGAAGCGGAACGCATGAAAAGGAATTCTATATGATCTTTACCCCTCTCTTTTCGCGATATTTATTTTCTCAGGGAGCCTGAAGAATGCGAGTGTTACTTCATGGTAGTGAACTAAGCGCCGCCACTGCAGCTGCGGCGTTGGCATGGGTGGGGCATCAAGTAGACTGGCTGCTGCATGAAAGTGCGCCATGGGCACGACTATCCCAGGCAGACTGGCTGCGCCGAGAGCCTGAATTAATGGGGCATATTGAGCACGCGCTAGCCAGTGGAACACTGCAAATCATAGATACTTATGAGCAGCTTTCTCCTCCGGATGTCGTATGGCTGGCACTCTCGCCCGACCAGCGCCAAGCGGCTGACGCGCTGCTTGAAATCCCTATGTTTCAATCCCACCGCGGTGCTGTTTTAATCAATAATTCCACCTTCCCTGTGGGTGAAACCGAGCGTTTACATGCGCTGATGGGGCCGCAGCATAGCAGCGTTGCCCTGCCGGATACCCTAGAAGAGGGGCGTGCCTGGACAACCTTTACGCGCCCTTCCCGTTGGCTGTTGGGCTGTGATGATGCCGTGGGTGAACAAGTCGCCCGAGAGTTGTTGAGAGCCTTCAATCGACGTAATGATGTGTTTCAGCGTATGCCCTGCAGGGCTGCTGAGCTTACCAAACTTTCTATCAATGGCATGTTGGCAACGCGCATAAGTTATATGAATGAAATTGCTGGTCTTGCCGACACGCTAGGCGTCGATATTGAGCATGTACGCCAGGGAATGGGGGCTGATACCCGAATTGGCTATGAGTATTTATACCCAGGATGTGGTTTCGGTGGGCCTAATTTTTCTCGCGATTTGATGCGTTTAGCCGACGTTCAATCTGCCAGTGGCCGCACTTCAGCGTTGCTTGAGCAGGTAATGGATATCAACGAGCAGAAAAAAGAAACGCTGTTCAGAAAGCTATGGACCTTCTTTGAAGGGGATCTTTCAGGCAGAACCATTGCTATCTGGGGAGCTGCGTTTAAGCCGGGCACGGCGAGAATTGATCATGCCCCGGTGCTGACACTGTTAGATGCGCTGTGGGCACAAGGCGTTAATATCAGGTTACATGACCCAGCGGCAACGCCGGCTTTGCATGCGCTTGTTGGCGAACGAGATGACCTGACAACGTTTACATGCGACCCTTACCAAGCGTGCGAAGGTGCTGACGCTCTTATGCTGGTGACAGAGTGGAAGCCGTACTGGAATCCGGATTGGCACCGTTTAGCTTCGCTACTGGGTGCTAAATTAGTTTTAGATGGTCGCAATATCTACGATCCCGCCTTTGTCGCTAGCTGTGGTTTACGCTATAGGGGAATCGGACGCCGCGCCGACCCGACAACGCATTGAGGAAACATCATGCCCACTACCCCCGCGACTCCTCGCATTGTTCCTGATGTGGATCAAAGTATGACCGCACAGCGCTTGCGCCGTCGCAAAGGGCCGAAATTATGGCCTTTATGGTTCGCTTTAATGGTCGTCATCATGTTAATGGGTGCTGCTGCGGTGGGGCTTTGGTATGAAAGAGAACGTTTGTTAAGTGAATTTAATCGGGTGAGTGGGGAGGTGTCTAATCTCCATGCAAGAATTGACTCGGGTGACACAGATGTGCAGGATGCGATAACTCTTGTACAAGCTCAAATGGTAACACTTTTTCAAGAACAGGAGCATTTGGCCGTTTCAGTTACTAATACTCGCGAAGAGCTGTACGGGCTGTTAACTGCAAATGAAGAGCTTGTTACGAGCGACTCACTTAACGGTATTGCTGAGACTATTCAGCAACTGGAAGCTCAGGCAACGTTTCGAGATAGCCAGCTAGCCGCGATCCACGCATCACTGGATGCACTTGAACAAGCTGGGACATCCGGCAGACAGAACCTGTCAGAAACGCTGGCTTACCTCGAAGAGGTGATGGAGCAGCGCTGGTCTTCTATTAGCCGTCAATTAGAACGTGTTGCTCAGCTTGAGAATGAGCGTGCCGAATTGGAAACAAAAGTAACTGCGTGGCAAGAAGGAATAGATCAACGTTTCCTTGAGGTACACTCAGTGCTCGAGACGCTTAATGACGAAGCTTCTCCCGCTACGCAGGAGGCCTTAGACGTTGTTGAAGAGCAGTTGGCACAACGCATCAGCACATTAGAGAGCGATATCCGGCAAGTCCGGCAAGCTCAGCTAGCCTTTAGCGCGCAGATGGAAATGCTCCGGCAGTAGCCTTGCCGATATGGTAGACAGTTATGGCCGGTTGATCGGTAAAAAAGCAACAGAGTCGCTGATTTGGTTAGGGACGAACTAGATGGAAAAACAAAGGCGATGGCCTGTTATTAAACAAACGGCTTGCAGGGTGGTACTGCCGCTACTGGTGATAGCTGCTAGCCCTGCCTGGGCGCTAAATGCCTCAATCAATGGCGTTAGTAGCGAAGTTGAAGCGAATATTGATGCTTATTTACGAGCGATCGACGAAGATCAATACACGGACACCCGTTTAGAGGGTGAAATACGCAAGCGCGCTCAAGAAGCGATGAGGGTTTTCGGTTATTACGAGCCTGACATCACCATTGAGGTGAATAGCACCCCCATTACACTGCGTATAGATCCCGGCCCCCAAGTTAAAATTGATATTCTTTCAATTAATATTGACGGCGAGGCTAACGATGATCCGCCGTTTCAGGCTGCACTTGATGAGTTTCCGTTACGTGAAGGTGACACATTACGTCACGCTCCCTGGGATCGCCTACGCAACCAGCTTTCAGGGCTAGCCCTCGAGCGAGGTTATTTTGACTGGGGCTTTACAGATCGGCGCATGGAAGTCAGGCCCTATTTGGAAAGCGCACGCCTCTACATGGACTTCAACAGTGGTCCTCGCTATCAATTTGGTGATACGTCTATCACTGGCAGCCATATTGAACCAGAGCGTTTGCGGAAAATGCAGACATTTGAAGCGGGAGACCCTTATCTCTCCGAGTCAATTGCTCTTTATAACCAGCGCTTGGCGGAAACCCGCTGGTTCAGCTCAGTGAGCGTTCGTCCACGGTTAGACACAGCGCAAGAACTCACGATGTCACCGCCTACCGGTGGGTCTCCATGGTGGGATGAAGCAACCGCGTCTCAACCGCCGCGCCCGCGGCTTTCCAGCGCCGCGTTTGCCAGCGCTCTCAGCATTGGCAAGGGTGACGATACCCGCCTACCTATCGACGTCAACGTCGAACCTGCCGATCGTCATCAGTTTGAAGTGGGTGTTGGCTTTGCCACCGATGTGGGTCCGCGACTGCGCTTTAGCTGGCAACAGCCATGGATTAATCGGTTTGGCCATAGCTTAGATCACGATCTTTATATTTCAGCGCCAGATCAACGCTTTACAGGAACGTATAACGTCCCCTTAGATGACCCTTTGCGCGATAGCTATCGTCTGCAATATGGCGTGCGAAACCTTGATGATGGCG
>SKHS01000246.1 GCA_007116835.1 Halomonas sp. | reverse complement strand
CGTTAATCACCACCTCATCAATGCCTGCGCGCTTCAGTCGCTCAAGGTGATGCACGATCAGTGGCTTTCCTGCCACTGGCAGCAGCGGTTTTGGACAGTGATCGGTTAGTGGCCGCATGCGCTTGCCAAGCCCGGCGGCTAATATCATCGCTTTCATTGGCAGCTTTCCGCTAACCGCTGCGTCATCGCGGGGCGCAGCGTGCTACCCACCCACTCAGCAAAGTCGCGGTGTTGGGGGAGCGCGGTTAGGCTATCTTCCAAATGTGCTAAAAAGTGTGGCAACCGTGCTAAATAGCCCTGTTTGGCATCGCGTAGGGTAAGCCGACAAAAGATGCCCAGCACCTTCAGCGAACGCTGGGCGGCCATGGCTTGGCACTGGGTAATAAAGTCTGCTTCGCTAATGCGGCTGGAAAGCCGCCCATCTAGGCGTGCCTGGCGATAAAACGTAGTGACGAAATAGCCAAACTGCTCCTGGGAAAAGCGGCAGTAGCGGCCTCTTAGCAGCGAAATAACATCGTAGCTGAGTGGGCCGGCTACCGCATCTTGGAAGTCAATCATGTAGAGCGTTTGGTCATGCAGCATGAGGTTCATCGCATCAAAGTCACGATGTACGCTAACAATCGGCTGCTCAAGCGCCTGTTCAATAAGATGTTCACGCACGGTTACCCAATTGCTGGGGATAGGTAGCGACAGCCAGCGGGTTAAACACCACTCTGGGAAAAGGTCCAGCTCGCGGCCAAGCAGCTCGGTGTCATAGGTGGGTAAGCTTGCCGGGTTGGCGCAATTTTGTAATTGCGCAATGAGTGCCAGGGCATCGAGGTGGCTCTGTTGGATGTGCGCTTCACTCGTGAATGATGCCTGCAGCGGCGTATCTCCAAGGTCATCCAGCAATAAAAAGCCGGCGTCGAGGTCGGCGGCATGCACCTGGGGAACGGGCAGTCCTGCTGCGTGCCAGCGCTTACTTATGGTAACGAAAGGGGCGGAGTCCTCTTGGGCGGGAGGGGCATCCATAATGATTCGGGTGCTGCCATTGGGCAGCGCTAGGCGAAAATAGCGCCGAAAACTGGCATCACCGCCCGCAGGGGAGAGCTGAATGGCAGCGCTATCAAGACCGTGTTGTTGTGCCGCCCACTGGGTGAGGGCGTTAATCCTAGAAGAGGACATGCAAGCTCCTTGCTGGTCGGGCATCATGCAGGCTGTATAATACCGATTCTGGATGCCAAGGATAACGAACATGGGCAAGCGAATCTCGCGCACCTCACCGGTTGCGCAAACGTTGCTGGGCAGTTTGCTCGCTGGCGCTTCGTTTTCAGCGGTGGCACAAGACCCGCCGCTGGCCGCTGAGGCGTTGGATTGGCAGCCCTGGAGTCAGGCTGAAGCGTCGCAACAGCTATGCCGAGGGCGCTATGTGATGCCGGCATACCGTTTGCCAGCGGAAGACAACCCTGAAACGTTGTCGGTGGAAACACAAGAGGTGGATTATGCCGCCGACGGTGAGGCACTGCTGCGTGGCGATGTGGTGCTAAGGCGTGGCAATACTGAGCTACAGGCAGAGCAAGTATTTATACCGGCACACCGTCAGCAGGTTGATGCAGAAGGTAACTTAGCGCTGCGTGATGGTCAGGCATTGGTGCGGGGTGATAGCGCTACGTTGCTGCTCAATGAAGACCGGGCATCGTTACGCAATAGCCATTATGTGCTGTACGAGCAGCACTTGCGCGGACAGGCCAGCCAGCTAGAGCAAACCGGCGAGGCACAGTATCGCCTGAAAAACGCTACCTTCACGACCTGCGACCCCGGCGCAAATAGCTGGCAGTTAGTGGGTAGCGACATCAAGTTGGATCAGGCGGAAGGCTTCGGCACGGCACGTCACGCCCGTTTAGAAGTGAAAGATGTCCCGATTTTTTACTGGCCTTGGCTGCGTTTTCCCATTGATGATCGTCGCCACACTGGTTTGCTGTCGCCATCGATCAGTTTTTCGACCGATGGGCTTGATTACGCCCAGCCCTTTTACTGGAACATCGCCCCTAACCACGATGCCACTCTTACACCACGCTGGATGTCGGACCGCGGTCTGCTGCTCAATGGTGAGTACCGTTATTTGTTTGAAGAGAGCCAGGGCACTATTGAGGGGGCCTACCTTGATAGCGATAGTGGCAGCAATAGTGGCGACAACCGCTTTGAAGGCGAAGAGCGTTGGTATATTGATGCCCAGCATGCGGGCACAATAACACCACGTAGCGACTACCAGTTGCGCTACGGTGCTGCTAGTGATGGCCGTTACTTTGACGACTTTGGCGGCGAGTTTGGTAGTAACGAGCGCGTGAGTATGGAACGTCTCGCCCAGGTTGGCTATCGCGGCGAACGCTGGCAGCTAGACGCCCGTGCACAGGGGTTTCAGCGCTTAGAAGACCCACTGAGCGATTCTGATAAACCCTTTTATCGGCTGCCCAGCTTAACGGCCAATTCAGATTGGCAGTTTGGTAGAGGGTTTTATAGCCAGTGGCGTTCCAACGCGACCTATTTTTGGCGCGATGTTGACGAGCGCCGAGTGCCGGAGCGCGACGCTGCAACAGGTTCACGTTTGCACCTCACACCTGCCGTTGGCTGGCGTTACGAGCAGTCCTGGGGCTACTTAGAACCACGCACCGAACTGTGGCATACCGCTTACGAACTGGATTACGGTGATCGTGTCACCGATCGGCGTACGTCGCCTAGCCGTAGCGCTGCGGTCACCTCTGTTGATAGTGGGCTGGTGTTTGAGCGCGAGCTTGATTTGCGTGGGCGTGACTACCGGCAAACGTTAGAGCCACGGCTAAACTACGCCTATGTGCCACGCTCCGACCAGACCCAGCTGCCAGACTTTGACAGCCGAGAACGCGCGTTTTCCTGGGATCAGCTATGGTCACCTTATCGCTTTTCAGGTGCCGATCGCTTGGGCGACCTCAATCGCGTATCGTTGGGGCTCCAATCGCGCCTGATTGAAGACGCCGCAGGACAAGATCGGCTGACCGTTGGTATTGGGCAAAGTATTTATTTCTCCGAGCGGCGCATTAGCAGCGACGGCGATCCAGATACGCTGCCTGACCGTTCGGAAGATAATCCCAATGCGAATCCGCTAAGCCGTTATCAAGCGACGCGTGACCGCTCACCGTTGGTCTCCCGGGTTGACTGGCAAATTAACGATCAATGGAGTGCACGCTATGAGTGGCTCTATGACGACCATCGCGAACAGACGGAGCGATCCAGTGTAGATGCCCGCTATCGCCATCCTGCAGGCCATGTAGTGAACCTTGGCTACCGTTGGGAGATCGAAGGCTTCGATCCTGGCGTGGTGCCAGGTGATGATGGGTATCGTAACTATAGCCGTGAAGAGTGGGATCTCTCATTTGCTTGGAAAGCCAGCACGAGAGTTGATTTGATTGGTCGCTATCTACACGATCAAACCAATGATCGCGCGCTTGAACAGCTAGCGGGCGTGCAGTGGAATGACTGCTGCTACGGCGTTCAGCTGGTATGGCGTGAATGGGTAGACGATAACGACACTGCCCGCGTAGAAGATGACTTCAATGATCGAGGGCTGTTTTTACGCTTTGTGTTCCGTGGCTTGGGTGGCGTTGGACAGCAGGCTGACGAGTACTTTGAACGCGCCATTCCTGGCTATCGCCCTACGCCCCTGTAACGATGCTGTTAAACGGCGACTGACTGAAAGAGACTTTTTATATGACTACCAGAAAGACCCTGCTAGCCCGTGCCTTAAAGAAGCGGGTAAAACTGCTTTCTGCAGGTGGCTTGTTGGCAATTTGCCTTGGGGCTGGCGCTGCACTCGTACCGTTTGCGGTTCACGCTCAAAGCTTTGAGTCTACTCAACGCCAACCGCTGGATCGTGTTGTTGCCGTGGTTAACGACGGCGTCATTATGCACAGCGAGCTCAACGACCGTATTGCTGAGATAGAGCAGCAGGCCCAAGCGCAAGGCGGAAGCCTGCCATCCCGTGACCAGCTAACCCAGCAGGTGCTGGAGCGCATGGTGATGGATGAAATCCAGCTGCAGATGGCGCGTCAAGCCAACCTTAGTGTTGAT
>SKHS01000005.1 GCA_007116835.1 Halomonas sp. | reverse complement strand
GGCCATCAATAGATCTTTACTTAACGTTGGCACACCCGCAAACACTGAGTTTTCCGACACGTGGTCACACTCGTGTTTCGCTTTTTCAAAGCGTGTTCTAACGACGGCATGAAGAGATGGGTTAAGCGCTTCAATCGCATTCATCGCCGCATCGAATACCTCAGCCTGGCTGACTTCTTGGCGGCGAATCAGCTCGGCAAGGCCGGTGGCGTCGTACTGCTGGTAATCGTGAAGATGCATCGCATTGGCTCCGGCTAAATAATTACGACGCTTTTCGCATATTGAACGTCGCTTACTGTCAATCATTAGTGAGCAATCTCGCCATACTGATGAGCGCTATCTAGAACTACTGTCATGGAGCGCCCAATGAACCGCAATGTTATTTTGACCTGCGCCGTCACCGGCGCAGGCGACACCACGGGCAAGAACCCTAATGTCCCTGTCACCCCAGCTCAGATCGCTCACGACTGCATCGCCGCAGCGAAAGCCGGAGCCAGCGTTGCACATATCCACGTTCGCAACCCTGAAACCGGTGGCATCAGCCACTCTCTCGACCATTTTCGCGAGGTAATGCAACGTGTGCGCGAGGCCGAGGTGGATATTGTCATGAACATTACCGCCGGCGGCGGCGGAGATTGGATCCCCGACACCAAGGACCCTACCCGCGGTGGTCCAGGCACTGACATCCAAACACCCGCCCAACGCCATGAACCCGTGGGCGAGCTCTTGCCCGAACTCTGCACCCTGGATTGCGGCAGTCTCAACTTTGGCGACATGGTCTATATAAATCCCGCTAACTGGCTGCGTGAACATGCCAGCCTTGTGCAGGCCGCCGGTGTAAAACCGGAGCTGGAGTGCTTCGACCTAGGCCACGTGCGGTTCGCTAGGCAATTGCAACAGGAAGGACTGATCGATGGCGACCCTCTCTACCAACTCTGCTTAGGCATTCCTTGGGGCGCTGAAGCTGACACCGACACCATGTTGACCATGCGCAACAAACTGCCAGAAAACGCTCAATGGGCAGCCTTCGGCATTGGTCGCCACCAGATGCCCATGGCGGCTCAAGCAGTACTGCTAGGCGGTCATGCGCGCGTCGGCCTGGAAGACAATCTCTATCTGAAAAAGGGAGCCCTGGCCACCAACGCCCAGCTGGTAGAGCATGCCGCCACCCTGATTGAGAACCTTGGCGCCCGAGTCATGACACCCGCTGAAACCCGCGCACACCTCAAACTACGTAACCCGCATACCGGCGGCATTGAAGGTCAGGCTAATGGAGGTCAATCATGAGCCAACAGCTATCTGTTATCGGCACCGGGGTTATCGGCAATGGCTGGATCGCTCGAGCCCTGGCTCGGGGCTGGGACGTCGTCGCCTTCGATCCAGATCCGGAGGCACCAAGGCGCACTCGTGCCTTTGTTGAGAATGCCTGGGAGTCTCTGACCCGTCAGGGCCTTGCTGAAGGCGCCAGCCCCGAGCGACTACGCTTTGTCGAAAGCTTAGAAGCGGCTGTCGAAGGTGCTGACTTAATTCAGGAAAACGTGCCTGAGCGGCTTTCGCTTAAGCGCGAGATTCTGACTGCCTTGGATGCTGCAGCGAACCCAGACATACTCATCGGCTCATCAACGTCCGGCTTCAAGCCCAGCGACTTACAGCAGGACTGCCACAACGCTCCTGGGCGAGTAATCGTCGCTCACCCCTTTAATCCGGTCTATCTGCTACCGCTCGTGGAGCTCGTTGGCGGTGACGCCACCACGCCTGACGAGATAGCGCGCGCCCGTGACTATTATCAAGCCCTTGCCATGCGGCCACTGGTTGTACGCCGGGAAATTGAGGGGCATATTGCTGACCGCTTGATGGAAGCGCTTTGGCGCGAGGCGCTGCACCTGGTTAACGACGGCGTTGCCACTACCGAGGAAATAGATGCAGCGGTAATCTACGGCTGTGGCCTGCGCTGGTCACTAATGGGCACTTTCCTCACCTTCCATTTGGCTGGCGGCGAGCCAGGCATGCGCCATATGTTGGAGCAGTTCGGTCCGGCACTAAAACTGCCCTGGACGAAGCTTGAAGCCCCTGAGCTCACCACACAACTTATTGATCGAGTGGTAGAAGGTTGTGAGCACCAAGCCGCTGGGCGCTCGGTGGCCGAACTTGACCGCCGTCGTGATGAGTTTCTGGTAGAACTGCTCGGCTTAGTACAAAAATATTGGCCCGAAGCCGAGGGCTTGGAGGGACGTATCTGATGGTCATTTTAGAACACCGCGTCACGTCGGAGTGGGTCGATTACAACGGCCATATGAACGATGCCGAATATGCCCGTGTCTTCTCGCTGGCGGTAGAAGCACTGATGGAGCATATCGGCCTTGATACCTCAGGCCGCGCACGTCACAGCTACACGATCTATACCCTTGAGACGCATCTTTGCTATCGCCGTGAGGCCCATGAGGGGCAGCCACTGCGCGTGGAACTGACCCTGCTGGATCGCGACACCAAGCGCCTGCATGTCTTCTTCAAGCTACACGATGAAACAGGCAACCTGCTGGCCACCAGCGAGCAGATGCTAATGGGCATTGACAGCAACACTGGTCGCTCCGCGCCTTTCCCACTCCCCATTAAGGAAGCCGTTGCAACACTGCCCCAAGCCGCCCCCTCGGCCTGGCCGGAGCTGGCTAGTCGCACCATCGCAATACGCCGCTAATGCCATCGTGAAAAACACAAAAACCGCCCGCTAACGCGGACGATTTATCGGGATTGCCGGCCCGACGTCCGGCCCAGGAGGACAAAAATATCACTACGCCAACTCCCCCCCACCACCCGACTCCGCCTGAGCATAACGCCTCGCCAAAGGCCGAACTCAGCACTGATTATATGGTGACTGAGCTAGCCCAAGGTGGCTTCTTCCGAGGCATGCACAAGGGCATGACGCTAACGGCTAGCGGTCTAGTGCTGCTCTTCGTGCTTTTCACAGGGCTCGGTTCAGAGACAGCCGGAAGCGTATTTGGCACGGCGCGCGCCTGGATCGAGAGCACGTTCAGCGGTTATTACCTAATCACTGTCATGCTGCTACTGGCCGTCTGTGCCTTCATTGTCTTAAGCCGCTATGGAAGCATACGGCTCGGCCCCGATGACAGCCGCCCAGAGTTCAGCAATTTTGCCTGGTTTTCAATGCTCTTCTCAGCGGGTATCGGTATTGGCATTCTTTTTTTTGGCGTCGCTGAGCCCGTGTTCTATCTCGACGATACCGGCGCCTTCGGCTATCCCAACAACCCCCATGCCGATATGGCCGGTGCCACCGCCATTGGCCACGACCGCGCTATCGATGCATTACGCGTCACCGTCTTTCACTGGGGTCTTCATGGTTGGGCCATCTACGTGATTGTCGGTATGTCGCTGGCGTATTTTGCTTATCGAAAAGGGTTGCCACTCGCACTGCGCTCGGCGCTTTACCCGTTCATCGGTGAACGCATTTTCGGCCCTATTGGCCACCTGTTTGATATCCTCGGGGTACTCGGCTGCGTCTTTGGGGTCGCTACGTCACTGGGGCTGGGGGTTAGCCAAATGGCCGTCGGCTTAGAACGGCTGGTGGGTGTCGACTCCGGGTTAACTACTCAGCTGATGCTTATTGCTGGTATTTCCTTTATCTCAATACTCTCCGCAGTGACCGGCGTACGCGGCGGCATTCGTCTCATATCCGAGGTAAATATTTGGGTATCGCTGGTCGTCGTGGGCATTTTTCTCATTGGTGGCCCTACACTGTGGCTAATAACGGCATTCGGCGAAACCTTGGTCGACTACGCTATCAATTTTATTCCCATGGGGCTTTGGTATGCTGACGAGGAGGGAACGGCTGCCTGGCAGCAGGGCTGGACAATCTTCTACTGGGGCTGGTGGCTGGCCTGGGCTCCCTTTGTGGGGCTATTCATCGCCCGCATTTCTAAGGGCCGGACTTTGCGGGAGTTTGTGCTTGGCGTCCTGTTAGTGCCTACCCTGATCATCTTTATCTGGCTGATTATCTTCGGCGGCAACGCCATGTATCAGGAGCTCCACGCCGCGGGCGGCCCGGGCAGCGCCGGCATCATCGAACTG
>SKHS01000255.1 GCA_007116835.1 Halomonas sp. | reverse complement strand
CGGCGGCTTTCAGGTGTTCTCTCTGGGTGAAATGCGCAAAATCACCGAGCAGGGTGTGCATTTCCGCTCGCCGGTAGATGGCAGCAAGGTGTTTATGGGGCCGGAAGAGTCCATGGCCGTGCAGCGCTCGTTGGGCTCTGACGTGGTGATGATTTTTGACGAGTGCACGCCTTACCCCGCGACCTTTGAAGAAGCGGAAAAATCCATGGAGCTGTCGCTGCGTTGGGCGAAACGCTCCCGCGATGCCCATGGCGACTCCCCTTCCGCACTATTCGGGATTATTCAAGGGGGCATGCACCCTGAGTTGCGCGAGCGCTCGTTAAAAGGGCTGCTCGACATTGGCTTCGATGGCTTGGCGATTGGCGGGCTGTCGGTAGGCGAACCCAAAGAAGAGATGATCAAAGTACTCGATTATCTGCCTACCTGGATGCCGGACGACTCCCCACGCTACCTAATGGGCGTTGGTAAACCAGAAGACCTCGTAGAAGGCGTGCGCCGAGGCGTCGACATGTTCGACTGCGTGATGCCCACCCGCAATGCGCGTAACGGCCATTTGTTCACGTCAGAAGGTACCGTCAAGATCCGCAATGCGAAGCATCGCTTTGATACCCGACCGCTGGATGAAGAGTGCGACTGCCATACCTGCCAGCACTTCTCCCGGGGCTATCTGCACCACCTGGATCGCTGCAACGAGATGCTCGGCTCGATGCTGAACACTATCCATAACTTGCGCTACTATCAGCGTGTGATGGCTGATTTGCGCGCGGCAATCGAAGCGGGTACATTGACGACCTTTGTGGAAGGCTTTTACGCCCAACGAGGCCTGCCAGTGCCTCCCCTAGCGAATTAAATGCCACCCGCCACTGGCGGGTGGTTTAATCGGTTCACCCACTACACGTTCTAACCCAGGAGTTCTCTGCAATGCTGGATTTTTTCATCTCACCAGCCCATGCCCAAGAAGCCGCTGCCGGCGGTGGCATCGCGCAAATCGTCATGCTGGTCGGCTTCGTGCTGATTTTTTATTTCCTGCTGTGGCGCCCTCAGGCAAAGCGCGCCAAGCAGCACAAGCAGCTGGTTTCCAGCTTGGCTAAGGGCGACGAAGTTGTCATCGGTGGCGGCCTTGTGGGTCGTGTTACCAAAGTCAGCGACGAGTTTCTGACGCTGGAAGTCTCTGAAGGCACCGAAGTCAACGTGCAGAAAAATGCCGTTGCCGCTGTGTTGCCCAAAGGCACTATTAAGTCCATCTAACGCTTGCACTTCCCCCTGCCGACTCAGTGCCAGCCCCCCCGGCAGGGGTGACATGGTAGCGTCGATGGTGAACATTGCTGTGCACGGAACCACCGTGCACAGCGATTCCGTTTGTAATTGAAGGCAGGGCTTGCATGCTCAACCGTTACCCCCTGTGGAAGTATCTGCTGATACTGGTCATCTTAGTGGTCGGCCTGATCTATTCACTTCCCAATCTATTCCCCGCAGATCCCGCCATCCAGATTAGTGACGCCCAAGGCAGCGCGCTGGATGAACGCCAAATAACCCGCGTCGAAGAAGCCCTTGCTGAAAATGACATCGCCATTAAAGCGATGGAGCATGAAGGTGGCCAGTGGCTTATTCGCCTGCAAAATGACGATGACCAGTTAACTGCCAGAGACATCGCCACCAGCGTACTTGGCAACGAAGCGACGGTCGCCTTAAACCTAGCTGAAGCGACACCCAGCTGGCTACAAGCCTTCTCCGCATCGCCTATGACGTTAGGCTTAGATTTACGCGGTGGTGTCCACTTCCTGCTTGAAGTCGATATGGATGCGGCACTTACCCAACGGCTAGAAGTCAACGCCAGCGCCATGCGCGAGCTGTTGCGTGGTGAGCGGATTCGCTACCGCAATACAACCGTTGAAGAGCGCTCGCTTTCGATTGATTTCGCAAGCTCCGAAGACCGCGATACCGCACGCCGCCTGATCAATCGTGATTTCCCCGATTTTGAATACAGCAGTGAAGGCGAGGGTCGTGCTGCTCGTTTAGTGATGACGCTCACCGACCAAACTATCAATGAGATACAGGATTATGCGGTTAATCAAAACTTAACCACGCTGCGTAACCGCGTCGATGAGCTAGGGGTGGCCGAGCCTATGGTTCAGCGTCAGGGTCCCAGTCAAATCGTCGTTGAACTGCCAGGTATCCAAGATACCGTTGCTGCTAAACGCATCGTTGGCGCAACTGCCAACCTGGAGTTCCGCCTAGAAGCTCGCAATGACACGCCTGACATTGAAACCGAAAGTTTCTCTTTCCGAAACAACCCGTCACGCTCTGCTGACTTAATGCGTGATGTCATCATTACCGGCGACAGCGTGTCCAGCGCCAGCCATAGTTTTGATGAAAACGGTCGCCCGCAGGTCAACATTAACCTGGACGGCACCGGCGGCACCTTAATGAACCGTGCCACGCGTACCAATATTGGGCGCAACATGGCGGTACTGTTTATTGAACATAAGAGTGAAGACCGAGTTGAAACCGACCCAGAAACCGGCGCAGAAACCATCGTTCGTGAACCTTACGTCGAACGCGGCTTAATTAGCCTTGCGACCATCCAAAGCGCACTGGGCAACAGCTTCCGCATTACCGGCTTAGACTCCCCCACCGAAGCAGCCGAACTTGCCCTTCTGCTCCGCTCGGGCTCACTAGCCGCGCCTATCTACTTTGTTCAAGAGCGCACCATCGGCCCAAGCCTGGGCGCTGAAAACATTGAGCGAGGCCTGCTGTCGGTTCAAATCGGCCTGCTGCTAGTCGTCCTGTTCATGCTGGCACGCTACAAAGTATTTGGCATATTTGCCAATATCGCCCTGGCGCTTAACCTGACGCTGCTGATTGCCGTTATGTCGATGCTCGGCGCCACCCTCACACTGCCAGGCATCGCCGGCATTGTACTGACCCTGGGGATGGCGGTGGATGCTAACGTATTGATATTCGAGCGCATACGCGAAGAACTGCGCAACGGCATGTCAATACAGCAAGCCATACATGCAGGCTACGAGCGCGCCTTCACCTCTATCGTGGATGCCAACATCACCACGCTACTGGTAGCTGTCATTCTATTCTCGATTGGCACCGGCCCTGTGAAAGGATTCGCCGTTACGCTCTCTATCGGCATTTTGACGTCAATGTTCACTGCTCTGCTGGTGACACGTGCCATGGTCAACCTTACCTATGGTAGCAAGCCCGTCAAAAAGCTGTGGATTTGAAAAAATGGCTCTGAATGGCATGACGTTGATAGACATAAATTTGGAAGACATAGATTTGAAAAGCGCGGATCTGAATCACGCGCTTAGCCCAGCATTTAAGAGGTGGTAATGAAACCCCTATCACAACTGCAAATCGACTTTATGGGACGGCGAAACCTTGCGTTCGCTATCTCTGCCGTATTGCTAGTCATCTCGATTGGCGCGATTATTTTTCAACAGCTCAACCTGGGATTAGATTTCACCGGTGGCACGCTGGTGGAAGTGCGCTATGGCGCAGCACCCTCGCTAGATGCCATTCGCCAGCTGTTGGAAAGCAGTGGCTTCCAAGATGTGTCGGTACAAACCTTTGGCGCCTCAACCGAAGTGCTTATCCGCTTACAACAGGCTTTTGATGCCGATGTAGGCAGCGAGGTGGTCAGCCTGCTCCGCGCCGATGGTGCCAGCGTTGACCTGGTTCGCGCTGAGTTTGTGGGCGCGCAAGTAGGTGAGCAATTGCGCGACCAAAGCGGCCTGGGGCTGATGATAGCGCTGGGCGTGGTCATGCTCTATGTGGCTTTCCGCTTCCAGTACAAATTTGCGCTAGGGGCACTGCTGGCGTTACTACATGATGTGATTATCGTCGTGGGCATCTTTGCCCTGTTCCAGCTCGATTTTAACCTCACCGTATTAGCTGCCATCCTCGCGGTCATTGGTTACTCACTGAACGACACCATTGTTGTTTACGACCGCATTCGTGAGGCGATCCGCACCTCGCGCATTGATGATATGCCGCAAATTTTCAATGAAGCCATCAACGCAACGCTTTCCCGTACGCTAGCGACCTCTGGTACGACGATCCTTGTGCTCATGGCCCTGTTGTTGCTGGGCGGCGATATGATCCAGAACTTCGCCGTTGCTCTGCTGATTGGCGTGGTCGTGGGCACCTTCTCGTCGATCTATATTTCGGGTGCGCTACTGCTCCCGCTCAAGCTATCGCGAGAAGACCTCATTCCCACTAAAAAAGAGATCGACGAAGAGGAAGAAGAGCTGCCTTAACTAGCAGCCTGATCGCGCCAACACCTTAACTGGCGCGCACTAAAAAGCCCTGCTGGCGAAAAATCCAGCAGGGCTTTTTTAACACTGACGGTTAACGCTTAAAAGTGCGGCGCCAGTTGTTTGATCAATGCTTTATAAAGACGTGGACCAGCGGCCATTAACTGACCTTCAGCAGTAACGGTTGGCTTGCCATCGGGCGTCCCCATTAGCGCGCCTGCTTCTTTAAGTAGCAGCGTTCCCACCTGCATATCCTGCTCCTCAAGCCCCAGCACAAACACACTGTCGACACGACCACAGGCAAGCTCACAAATATCCAGCAGGCCGCTGCCAGAGGCGAGCATCGTTTCTACCTGCGGGGCTAGCTGCTGGGTAATGGTCAGGTAAGCTGGCAAATGGTTTGGACGTAGCCAGGTTTCCGGCAGGCTCATCGCTATTCGGGTACCTGAAATTGCCGTTGGCTTGCTGACGCGCATGCGCTTGTCATTGTGCTGGGCACCGCGACCACGACTGGCGATATACTCGTCATCACCAAACGGCGAGACCACCACCGCATGCTCGGGGCGACCTTTCACGAGACACACCACTGAGAGAGCAAAGCCTTTACCTGCCACCGCTAAATTGGAATAGCCGTGCATCGGTTCAATTTTCCAGACAAAATCAGCGCCTTCGCCTTCGCCCGACTGATGGGGCGTATAGCGGCCACTGAAGCCGTGCTGGGGGTACCCACGCTGCAGCTGCTGAATAATGGTGGCCTCTGCCTTGCGAGCGGTATCTTCTAGCAAGCGGTCGAGGTTAAATTCATCATGGGCATTTTCGATGCGCTCACGCACACGTAAAAAGTGATCAACAGCGCCACGCGCAGCGCGCAGCGTAAATTGGACCATAGGGTTCATGATCGAGCCTTGTCACAGTGATGTTAAAGAACGGAGGCAGTGGCAGGACTGCTTTGGCGGGCAATTCTAACAGAGCCCCCTCGGGCACGCCATCGACTCATGCTAAACTGCGTGTTTTCCGCATTTAACACCGAGCCTATTATGCTTGAGCGCATCCGTATTGTTCTTATTGGCACCAGTCACCCTGGTAATATTGGCGGCGTCGCCCGCGCCATGCACAACATGGGTTTGGCTGATTTAGCCCTCGTTGCACCGCGCTGCGACGTCATCACCCAAGACAGCATTTCCCGCGCCTCGGGAGCCGACCACCTGCTTCATCAGGCAACCGTTCACTCCACGCTGGAAGCGGCCGTGGCCGACTGCACGCTAGCCGTTGGTGCCAGTGCCCGCTCGCGCACGCTACCTTGGCCGATGATCTCCCCCCGAGAGCTAGCCGAACGGCTACCCAGCGAGTGCCAGCCAGACTCGGCACGCGTTGCCCTGGTGTTTGGTCGCGAGGACAGTGGCTTGACCAATGCCGAGCTGCAGCGTTGTCACGCCCACGTACATATTCCCACCAATGCGGATTTCAGCTCGCTCAACCTAGCGGCTGCGGTTCAGGTCATCGCGTACGAGTGCCGCATGGCATGGCTTAGCCAACAACATATCCAGCAGCAAGCAGCTGCTACCGCTAGCAGCGCTCCAGAAAACGATGAGGCCCTGGCCACCCATGCCGAGCTAGAGCGCTACTTTGAACATTTAGAGCGCACCCTGATTGCCATTGAGTTCCACGACCCTGCTCAGCCGCGTCAGCTGATGGCACGACTTCGCCGCCTTTACTTACGCGCCCGTCCAGAAAAAATGGAAATGAACATTCTACGAGGCATTCTTTCGGCAATGGAAAAAGCGGCGGATCAACGCTAGCCATAGGCGGGCATGCCAGCTAAGTGACAATGACCTAAACTTGAAGTCATGCCTTTGCGCCCCAACATCGCCTGTTCAGTGAACGCTTTGCACTAACGATATTCCAAACAGCTTATGACTGCCGCCCTTTAACGCCCAAGGATCACCCATGTTTCAACGCCTGCGTGAAGACATTAATAGCGTATTCGACCGCGACCCTGCGGCACGTAATTTTCTTGAGGTGCTAACTAACTACCCTGGCCTTCACGCCCTGCTGCTGCACCGCTGCGGCCACTGGCTGTGGAAGAAAAACCTCAAGTGGCTAGCGCGTTCGCTATCAAGTTTTTCACGCTGGCTAACCGGCATTGAAATTCACCCAGGTGCGACCATTGGTCGGCGCTTCTTTATCGATCACGGCATGGGCGTAGTGATTGGTGAGACGGCACAGGTCGGTGATAACGTTACGCTTTACCAAGGCGTTACCCTGGGCGGCACCAGCTGGAACAAAGGCAAGCGCCACCCAACCCTGGAAGACGGTGTAATTGTTGGCGCGGGCGCTAAGATTCTGGGCCCGTTCACCGTTGGCGCAGGGGCTAAAATTGGCTCTAACGCGGTAGTGACCAAAGAGGTACCGCCGGGTGCAACGGTGGTGGGTATTCCTGGCAAAATCGTTAAACGTGCCGACCCCGACATTGAAGAAGTCCTTGATATAGACCCTGCGCGCCGAGAAGCCATCTGCCAGAAATTTGGCTTTGATGCCTACGGGGTAAGTCAGGACATGCCCGATCCAGTGGCCCGCTCGATGCAGGCAATGCTTGACCACATGCACGCGGTGGATGAGCGCATTGAGCACATGTGTTCAACGCTACGTAAGCTAGATGCCAACTATCGCGAAGGGCAGCTACCCGCACTTCGCGATGAAGATTTTGCTGACATTCTCGATGAAAACGAAACCGGCTGCCCAGGGCTTGGTCGTGAACGCCAAGACAGCAGCTCCAAAACCACGTCAACAGACACGACGACCCGCAATAGTTGACCAAAGCACTCAGGATTTCCATAATGGCGTTACATTTGCCGTAAGTGCGCTGAAGGTTCAGCGTCGAGGTGCCTGCCATGCGCTTGACTACGAAAGGCCGTTACGCGGTTACCGCCATGCTCGACTTGGCGATCAATTGCCCCCAAGGGCCTACTAGCTTGGGGGACATTTCTCAGCGTCAGGAAATCTCGCTTTCTTACCTTGAGCAGCTGTTTGCTCGCCTGCGCCGTGCAGGCCTTGTGAACAGCGTGCGCGGCCCCGGCGGCGGCTATTTGCTAGCTAAATCGCCGGATGCTATTAGCGTTTCCCAAGTGATTGACGCTGTTGATGAAACGGTAGATGCAACACGCTGCCAAGGGCTGTCTGACTGCCAGCAAGGCGATACCTGTTTAACTCACCACCTGTGGTGCGACCTGTCGGAACAGATTCGCAGCTTTCTGGACGACACCAGCCTTGCACAGCTGATGCAGCGACCTGATGTGATGCGCATTGCTGCTCGACAAAAGCAACGCACCGAAGCCGGCATTCTCGCCTCTTCCCCTTAACGGCTTTGCTTTCACCGCACGTTGGAACCTATGACGATGACTCCACCCCTTACGCTGCCCATTTATTTGGATTACGCCTCCACCACGCCGGTTGATAAGCGCGTGGCCGACGTCATGCAGCGCTACTTAACCGTTGACCAGCTTTTTGCCAACCCCGCTTCACGCAGCCATATGCTGGGCTGGCAAGCAGAGCAAGTGGTAGAGCAGGCGCGTCGCCAGGTGGCGGATATGATAGGTGCCGACCCACGTGAAATCGTTTGGACCAGTGGCGCAACGGAAGCAAACAACCTCGCGTTGATAGGCTATATGCGTGCCAACCGTGAGCGCGGCATGCATATGGTGACCTCAACCATTGAACATAAAGCCGTTGTTGATACCGCCAAAGCCCTAGAGAGCGAAGGCTTTGAGGTAACGTGGCTAACACCAGGCCGAGACGGCCGCACAACACCTGAGCAGCTTCACGCGGCTATGCGCGATGACACTGCCCTGGTGTCACTGATGGCAGTTAATAACGAGCTGGGTAGCATTAATGATATTACCGCGCTGGCAGGCATTGCCCATGAGTTTGGCGCTGCGTTTCATACCGATGCAGCGCAAGCCGTTGGACGTATCGCGTTAGACGTGGTGGCACAGCAGGTTGACTTAATGTCGCTGTCAGGCCACAAGGCCTATGGCCCTAAAGGGGTTGGTGCCCTGTACGTGAAACGTCACCCGGATATACGCATAGAGGCGCTAATCCATGGTGGTGGTCATGAGCGCGGTATGCGCTCTGGCACGTTGCCCACTCATCAACTTGCTGGCATGGGCGAAGCCTTTGCACTTATGCACCAGCAGCACGAAGACGATCAGGCACGCATTACGTTGCTGCGCGAACGGTTTTTAAAGGGGCTTGAAGATGTTGACGGTGTGATTGCCAACTCACCCCTGGAAAATGCTGTTCCCAATATTTTAAATTTGGCATTTCAAGGGGTAGAGGGTGAGTCGCTGTTGATGGCGCTGCGCGATGTCGCTGTCTCAACCGGGTCTGCGTGTAATTCTGCAAGCGTTGACCCTTCTTACGTACTGCTGGGAATTGGCACGCCGCGTGCGCTTGCCCTCTCATCAATTCGCTTTAGCTTTGGGCGCTTTACCACCGACGCCGACATAGACCACGCACTCAACTTACTACGCCACGCACTGAGCGGCCTTCGCTCATCAACGCGTTAAATGGCTGATGGCCCACTCGGCACTCAACCAACAGACTTCTTAAAGGAGGACGCCCCATGGCAACTCTCAATATTACGCCCGCTGCTGCTCAGCAAATCCGCCTTGTGCTTGACGAACGCGGCCAAGGGTTAGGCCTGCGGGTGTCCGTTAAACCTAGCGGATGCTCTGGCTATAGCTACGTCCTCGACTTTGCCGATGAGGTCAGCGAAGACGAAATACGCTTTGAAGAGCACGGCGCCTGCGTTTACGTGGCACCCGACGCGCTAGAAATGCTCAACGGCAGCGAAGTGGACTATGTGAGCGAGGGACTTAATCGTTTTTTCCGCTTCAACAACCCAAACGTTAAAGATCAGTGTGGCTGCGGCGAAAGCTTCACGGTCTAAGCGTTTAGCGCTTCATCACCGGTATTCATCACCCCGTTGAGGCGCTATAATCGCGACCACTCGGCAACCCGTCTCAATCAGATTCTGCCGACTCATTTTTCCTGCGCCGCCTCGGCCTTCCGGGGTGGCACTTTTGCTTTATGCCTTTTAAGGAGATTTCATCATGGCAACTGAACGCACTCTTTCTATTATCAAGCCTGACGCCGTTGCTAAAAATGCCATTGGCGACATCATTGCGCGCTTTGAAAAAGCAGGCCTGAACGTTGTTGCGGCTAAAATGGTGCATCTTTCTGAAGAGAAAGCGGGCGGTTTTTACGCCGAGCACAAAGAGCGCCCCTTCTTCAAAGACCTGGTTGGCTTTATGACCTCTGGCCCGGTTGTCGTGCAAGTGCTAGAAGGTGAAGGTGCGATTGCTAAAAACCGCGAGCTGATGGGCGCTACTAACCCGAAAGAAGCCGCTCCGGGCACAATTCGCGCTGACTTTGCGGAAACAATCGACGCCAACGCTGTCCATGGTTCTGATTCTGCAGAAAGCGCTGCGCGCGAAATTAGCTACTTCTTCGGTAACGACGAAATTTGCCCGCGCTAAGTTAGCGTGCCGCCGATTCAACATCCGTTGCCGGCCATTTTTGCGGGGGCATAGCCCCCGCCTTTGCTTTGAACGCTGACCACCATGACCACCACCGTAGCCCAACCTATGCCTGCTTCTCTCTCGTCCACCGACAGCTCACCTGACGCCAACCATGCGCCAGAGCGCCAGAACCTGCTGGGTATGTCCCGCGAGCAGATGGAAGCCTTCTTTTTATCGATTGGCGAAAAGAAGTTTCGTGCTGCCCAGCTAATGAAGTGGATTCACCAAGAAGGTAGCGATGACTTTGCTACCATGACGAATCTCTCCAAACCGCTGCGTGAAAAGCTGGCGAAGGTAGCTGAGATTCGTGGCCCCGGCGTTGTTTATGAAGGCACTTCCAGCGACGGCACCCGCAAGTGGGTCTTGGAAGTCGAAGATGGCAGCTACGTGGAAACGGTGCTGATTCCTGCGGAAAACGGCAAGCGCCGGACGCTGTGCGTCTCCTCCCAGGTCGGCTGCTCTTTAGACTGCAGCTTTTGCTCCACCGGGAAGCAAGGTTTTCAACGCAACCTAACCGCCGCCGAAATTATCGGCCAGGTATGGGTCGCTCAGCGCAGTGTCGGCCCGCGCCGCGACACCGCCAACCGCCCGGTTACCAACGTTGTCATGATGGGCATGGGCGAACCCTTGCTCAATTTTGACAACGTCGTACCCGCCATGAAGCTAATGCTTGACGATAATGGCTATGGGCTCTCCAAACGCCGCGTCACGCTTTCAACATCAGGCGTGGTACCGATGATCGATAAACTGGGCGACGAAATTGACGTTAGCCTGGCCATTTCGTTGCATGCCTCTACCGATGAGCTGCGCAACGAGCTGGTGCCGATTAATCGGAAATATAACATTCGCGCGTTACTGGATGCATGTCACCGTTACCTGTCTAAATGCCCAGATAACCGCCAAGTCACCATTGAGTACACGTTAATTCGAGACGTGAATGATCAGCAGGAGCATGCCGAGCAGCTCGCAGCGCTGTTAAAAGAACTGCCCTGCAAAATTAACCTGATACCGTTCAACCCATTTCCTAACTCAGGCTATGAAAAGCCCTCACGCAACCAAGTGATGCGCTTTCAACAGTGGTTATACGACTTGGGTTACAACGCCACCGTACGCGTCACACGGGGCGAGGACATCGATGCAGCCTGCGGACAGCTGGTAGGCCGAGTCAAAGACCGCACTAAACGAAGCGCACGCTATATACAATCGGTGCAACTTGATGCGGACTAAACCGTAGTTATCTTGACTTCCATCGAACACGGCGCTTTGATGGACACGTTTTTAAGTCGCCACATGGCGGTTTGTTAGCTGGATACTTGAAGAGGGTGTACATGATCGGTCACCGCAGGCACTTTTACCCGTCCAGGGTGCCCATGCTGTCAGTGCTTTTCAGCAGCATGTTGCTTGCCGGCTGTGCCGCTTCACACAGTGCATCCCCTCAGGCAAATCAAGCGGCTGCCGAGGCCTACACGCAGTTAGGTGTGGCCTATTTGGAGCGCGACAATCTTGCTCGCGCGCTCAGCGCTCTTGAGCGTGCGCTTGAAATTGATTCCCGCCATGCCGAAGCACTTCAAGCACTTGCGCTGGTCTATCAACAGCAGAGCGAAAATGAGCTTGCCAGCCAGTATTTTCAGCAGGCGGTTCAATCAGCTCCCTCTTTCACACGCGCACGCAATAATTATGCGGCGTTTTTATATCAGCAGGGGTATTTTAACGCCGCCTGCGAGCAGTTGGAAACCGCATCTGAGGATGCCCAATATGCCAATCGTGCCCAATTATTTACTAACCTAGGGCAGTGTTACCTGGCAGTCGACAACATTGAAGCAGCGCGCAACCACTTACTGCGCGCGGTGAGTATCGATCCACGTAGCCCACGTGGATATTTATTATTAGCCGAACTTGAAGTTTCACAGGGCAATTACGGTCAAGCCTGGGAGCCGTTGCAAAGCTACTTGCAACTGGCTGGGCAAGATCCAGTAGCGCTGGAAATGGCAATCGATATCGCCCACGCACGCGGCGACCACGCCGCAGCAGCGAACTACCAGCGCTTATTGACTGTTGACTAATAGTGCCCTGATCACCTAATTATTGAAGGATGCTCAGCCATGAGCGATACACAGTCACACGATAATGTTACTACCGCTAGCTCAACTACTACGCCAGGCGAACTGCTTTCACGCCAGCGTGAATCCTTAGGCGTACCGCTTGGTGATGCGGCACGGGCGCTTAACCTTCGCCCAGCCGTTGTTGATGGATTGGAGCAAAATAACTACGAAGAGATCCCGGTGGCCGCCTATCGCCGAGGCTATTTGCGTGCCTACGCCCGGTATCTCGGGATGGATGATCGCTTGGTGCTGGATGCCTACCAAGCCAGCCATGGAAGTGCAGAGCCCGACCGTAGAGTTACCCCAGTATCGATCATCCGGCCGCCTTCGCGTATTGGCGCATGGCTTTTTAAGCTCGTAACCCTGTTGGTGATTGTAGGGTTAATTGCCGTCACGGTGATGTGGTGGCAGAGTCGCGGTGGCAGTGAGCCACCCAGCATGGGTAGCGCGGCCTCAATAGAGGAAGAGAGCGGCCTGACAACGTCACCTGCTGCTTCCCCTCCGCCAGCCCCCGAGCAAACGCTTGTGGCCACGCCTCAGCTTCCCACCAGCACGTCGGCGGAACCCGCTGAAGAAGAAGGCAGCGTGGCCAGTGACGCTGTTGTTACCGCTGATTCAAGCAACCTAGACGCCGCCACGCCCACGCAAGAGGCAGCAGAAAGTGCTGAGCTTGCCGCCGCAGATACCCCAGAGCAGGCTGACACGGCCGATGACACAGCAGAAGCCGCACCGGCGGTTAATCCGAACCTGCTTGAGCTAACGTTTAACGAGCAGTCTTGGACTGAAATATTCGATGCTACCAACCAGCGGGTGTTCGTTGGCCTGCAAACACCGGGCACCACGGCCAGTGTTGAGGGCGAACCGCCTTTTCGTTTAACCATCGGCAACTCCACTGGTGTAGAGCTGCGCTACCAAGGCGAAGATATTAATCTTCGTCAGCGCGCTGGTGCCAACAATGTTGCCCGCTTTACCTTGGGAGAGTGACCCGCCCTATGCACGCCCCTTCCCCGATCAAACGTCGCCCATCCCGCCAGATTCACGTTGGCAGCGTGGCCGTGGGTGGCGATGCACCTATTGCCGTTCAAAGCATGACCAATACCAACACACTGGATGTTGACGCGACCGTCGCGCAAATTCAGCAGTTGGAAAAAGCCGGGGCGGATATTGTACGTGTCTCGGTACCCGATATGGATGCCGCTGAAAGCTTCGGCAAAATCAAGCTGCGAGTCGATGTTCCGCTGGTAGCCGATATCCATTTTGATTACAAAATTGCCCTTCGCGTTGCTGAGCTGGGCGTTGACTGCCTGCGCATCAACCCAGGCAATATCGGTCGTGAAGACCGAGTGCGTGCGGTTGTGAGTGCTGCCCGTGATCATGGCATTCCGATTCGCATCGGCGTCAATGCCGGGTCATTGGAAAAAGATCTCCAGAAAAAATACGGTGAGCCCACGCCTGCCGCTCTTGTTGAGTCAGCGATGCGCCACATCGACTACTTAGATCGCTTAGATTTTCAAGAATTTAAAGTCAGCGTTAAGGCCTCTGATGTGTTCATGGCCGTAGCAGCCTACCGCGACTTAGCGACCCGTATTGAACAGCCGCTGCACCTAGGAATTACCGAAGCAGGCGGCCTACGCTCCGGCACAGTCAAATCATCGATTGGCCTTGGCATGCTACTGATGGATGGTATCGGCGATACGATTCGCGTGTCACTCGCCGCCGACCCGGTAGAAGAGATTAAAGTTGGCTTTGATATGCTCAAAAGCCTACGGCTGCGCGCCAAAGGCATTAACTTTATTGCCTGCCCCAGCTGCTCTCGGCAAAATTTTGACGTCATTAGCACCATGAATCAGCTTGAGGAGCGGCTAGAAGACGTCATGACGCCTCTGGATGTTTCAGTGATTGGCTGCGTGGTTAATGGCCCAGGCGAAGCGAAAGAGACCGATATTGGACTCACCGGTGGCTCGCCGGCCAACTTGGTGTATATCGATGGCAAGCCCGCTAGCAAGCTGCGTAATGACAACCTGGTGGACGATTTAGAGCAACTGATCCGCGAGAAAATACGTCAAAAACAGCAGCAACAAGACGATATGATTGCTCGCAGCGTGTAACGCCGAGTAAGAGATACACAGCCTGGAAGCTGAGCATACCGTTCTTTTGTCTGCTTTCAGCGCTGCCTCCCATACAAGGAGTTTTCATTGAGCAAGTCCGCCGCTAAAAAAATTCAAGCTATCCGTGGTATGAACGATCTATTGCCCAGCGAGAGCCCTCGCTGGCAATTTTTTGAGGCTAAAGTACGCCAGTTAATGCATCGTTATGGGTTCGATGAAATCCGCACCCCGATTGTTGAACAAACGGCTCTGTTTGCCCGCTCTATTGGTGAAGTCACCGATATCGTCGAAAAAGAGATGTACACGTTTGATGATCGTAACGGTGACAGCCTGACGCTGCGCCCTGAAGGTACTGCCAGCTGCGTAAGAGCGGCGATGGAACACGGCTTGCTGCATAACCAAACCCAGCGGTTG
>SKHS01000087.1 GCA_007116835.1 Halomonas sp. | reverse complement strand
GCCTGGCTTAGACCATATTCGCGGCGGGCCAAAAATGAGTCGTGATCATCTCCACCAGGCCATTGATACCAGCCTCACACGACTCAACACCGATTATATCGATCTCTATCAGTTGCACTGGCCCGAGCGTAAAACCAACTTCTTTGGCAAACTAGGCTATACCCACGCAGAGCAAGAAGACGCAACGCCCCTCGAAGAAACGCTGTCAGCGCTCAAGGAGTTGGTAGATGCTGGAAAAGTACGCGCCATTGGCCTTTCCAATGAAACGCCGTGGGGTGTCATGCGCATGCTACAGCTATCGGATCAGCTGAGCTTGCCCCGGGTGGCGTCTATTCAGAACCCTTATAACTTGCTCAACCGTACCTTTGAAGTCGGTCTCGCCGAAATCGCTCACCGTGAAGATGTGGGCTTACTCGCTTACTCGCCGCTAGGCTTTGGCGTGCTGTCAGGCAAGTACCTTGACGGTGCTAAGCCGCCCACAGGGCGTTTGACGCTTTATGAGCGGTTTCAACGCTATACCTCACCAGAAGCAGAAGCGGCAACGCAGGCTTACGTTCAGCTTGCCAAGAAACATGACCTAGACCCTGCCCAAATGGCGCTGGCCTTCGTCAACTCTCGTCGCTTTCTAACCAGCAACATTATTGGTGCCACCACGATGGATCAACTTGAAAGTAACCTCGACAGCGAAAGCCTTAAGCTCGATGAAGAGGTGCTTGCCGCTATCGACGAGATTCATCGCCAGATGCCGAACCCCTGCCCCTAATCGCGTTTTCCCCTATCAAACCGATAGCCTCGGCCATCGCCGAGGCTTGGTATAATCATGCTTATCTTTTTTTATCACGGCATAAGGAGCACGCCATGCTGAGCGTTATTTCCCCCGCCAAAACGCTGGACTTTGAAACGCCGTCGACCACGGATCAGGTCACCCAACCCGACTTCCTTGAGCACAGTAAACCGCTGATTGATATTTTGCGCGGCTACTCTCCTCAGCAGCTTAGCGATTTAATGGGCATTAGCGATAAACTAGCAGGCTTAAATGCTGCGCGCTTTGCCGAATGGCAGCCTCCATTCACGCTGGATAACGCTAAACCGGCGATTCAGGCGTTTCAAGGAGATGTATACACAGGACTGGCAGCTAACGCCTTTAGTGATGACGATAACCGGTTTGCCCAGAAGCACCTGCGCATTCTATCGGGGCTATACGGCTTATTACGCCCACTAGACTTGATTCAAGCTTACCGTCTTGAGATGGGCACCAAACTGCCCAACGGTGCTGGGAATGACCTTTACGCGTATTGGAAACCAACGTTAACGCACGCACTTAATAACGCCATTGAGGAAAGTGGCTCAAACGTACTGGTGAATCTGGCGTCCAACGAGTACTTTAAGGCGATCGATACGAAGAAATTAAGCGCACGCGTCATTACCCCCGTCTTCAAAGACGAGAAAAATGGCTCCTTCAAAATCATCAGCTTCTACGCTAAGAAGGCGCGTGGCTTAATGAGTGCGTGGATAATTCAACAGCACATTAACGACCCCGACCACCTCACAGCGTTTGATGTGGCCGGGTATCGGTTTGAGCCAGCGGCCTCCCAAGGCGACACGCTGGTGTTCACTCGCCGAGAAAGCGACCGCTGAACATGGGCGACTGTTAGAAGAACGTCACTGGGCGCGCTGATCGCGGCTTGAGAAAGCGTTGGTGAACCTCTTTAAATAGTGGCGTATCGCACTGATAAAGCCACTCATAAGCCACCATATCAGCACTGACAGCCACTGCACCATTGGCACAGGCACGCTCCCGGGCAAGGCGTGCCTCCTCCTTACGACGGCTCGCCGTGGCCTCGCTCAGCCAAAACACCTGATAGCCCGCTTCTCGCAAACCAAGCGCACTCTGCAACACGCAGATATGAGCCTCTGTCCCACAAATGACCACCTGCTTCGGTGAGAGTGCTTCTAACGCCTGAGCAAAGGGTGGCTCT
This sequence comes from Halomonas sp., assembly GCA_007116835.1. Classification (GTDB taxonomy): domain Bacteria; phylum Pseudomonadota; class Gammaproteobacteria; order Pseudomonadales; family Halomonadaceae; genus Vreelandella. The sequence goes on along the minus strand of SKHS01000087.1, from coordinate 2,136 downwards.
TCCATCACACTAAAATGATGCTTTTGCCATATTTTATGCTCCCCCAGCTCGTCTAATAGCCTGGCTGATGTACCGCCAAGTTTTTCTGGATACTGCTCGGTCAGCCAGACGGGAACGTGCAACGTATTGGCAATGCCGGCCAACCAGGCGGCCTCTTCTATTGCGGCTGTGCCGCCCTCAATGACAGGTAGCAGACCAGCTTGAAAGTCGACGATTAATAGCAGGCTTTGATCATGATGTAGGCGCACTTTTTCATCCTATTTTTGTCTTTATATGTACTATCAGCATAACTCACTTACCCGCTTACACGGTAAACTAGCCACTTCTTTTTTGCTACGCGCCGCGTGTTGGCGCACCAACCTGCCTTTGCACCATTAATGGAGAATCAACATGTTACGGCAATTTTTTGTCATGCTTCTGGTCAGTGTTATGGGCTTTAGCGCAGCCGTTGAGTACGCTGAAGCGCGTCGCTTGGGCGGCGGTAGTAATATGGGCAGCGTATCACGCTCTGCAGATCGACCAGCCAGCACACCCGCGCAGCAGCAAGCGCAAGGTACTCAACAACAAGGCCAGGCAGCCGCCGCACGACGTGGAGGTATGGGCGGCATGATAGGCGGCCTGCTAGCCGGTGGCTTATTGGCAGCACTCTTCTTCGGCGGTGCCTTTGACGAGCTACGCATCATGGACTTGCTGCTAATGGCTGGCATTGTCGCCCTGGTAATCTTTGCTTTCCGGGCCTTTATGAGGCAGCGTCGACCAGCTCCGGCCGCCGCAGGCTATCAACGAGAGCAATCAGCAGCAGCACCGTCTGACTTTTCAGCAGCGCCTGGCAGCCTAGCCAGTGGCCTGCAAAGCACGCCTGCTTGGTTTGATAAGGAGCGGTTCCTAGGCGGTGCAAAAGAGCACTTCATGACACTACAGCGTGCCTGGGACAATAATGACTTAAACCAAATTCAGGAGTATGTAACGCCAGAATTATATAACCTGCTACGCCAAGAACGCGCCGAGCAGCCTGCTAATAACCGCACTGAGGTTATCAAGCTGTTTGCGGAACTGGGCAATATTAGTGAGTATGACAACCACGCCGAAGCGACCGTTATTTTCCACGGTATTTTAGAAGAGAACGGTGAACAGACTGAGTTCAATGAAACATGGCATCTCACGCGTTCTATGCGTGATCAAGCACCATGGTACCTTCAAGGCATCGAGCAAAACCCTGAAGCTTAGTGACTAAAGCGTCGCCTCTAGGGCTTATTCACTGCCTTATAACGTCCAACAGCCGCTATCAAGCGGCTGTTTTTTTTCAACTACCTAGTATTCAGCTACACCGCCTTTGACTGCATAGACGTTAACTATATAGCCTTCCCCTACGTAGCGCGCGGCTTAAAACGCACTTAATTTTCAGCGGACTCTTCAATACTTTCGCCCATCTCTTCGATGCTTTCACCAGCGCTTTCCATGCTGTCATCAATGCTTTCGCCAGCTTCTTCCGCGGGGCCTTGATTATCACAAGCAGCTAAACCACCCACCATCATCGCCATCAGTAACGCCACTGCTAGCTTCTTGATCAACTGCGTGCTCATATCGCCTCTCCTCCTGAGATAGTGCTTATGAAATCATACGTGTAAGAACATACTTGTGATACGTGCTTTTACATACTAGATGCTGTGGCTGATTCATACCAGTCAAAACCAGTAACCTATTGTTATCAAATACATTAAAACCATTGTTTTATAAGATGCATCAAGTATCCAGGAAAGGGCGTTACGGCCACCCGGGCGGATGCGTTGAGGGTGAGGGGTTATCCTCACGCAAAAAAAAATCCCCCAGGGCGCAAGCCCTGGGGGATTTTTCGTATAAGCGCCTGATGATGACGCCACCGAGCCACCCTCGTCTTTCCCGCAGGCCAGGTCAAGGTGGATTCCCGATAACCCCACTCGGGAATGACGGTGTGGTGACTCGGCAATGACGGTGTAGTGGCTCGGGGATGACGGTGTGGTGGCTCGGGAATGACGGCGTGGTGACTCGGCAATGACGTGCGGTGCACGCTTTGGGAGGTAGCTGCTTTGTGATAGGGCGCTAGGAGGTGCTTTTTTTCCGCACCAACAAAAAACCCAGCCGGTTGGCTGGGTTCTT